>JAUXSL010000015.1 GCA_030679975.1 Actinomycetota bacterium | reverse complement strand
AGTTTCCGGCAAGGGAGGTGACTTAATATGATTCGCAATCAAAAGGGTTTTACCCTCATCGAGTTAATGGTCGTAGTGCTTATCATTGGTATCTTGGTGGCTATCGCTATTCCGGTTTTCGGTTCGGCGGCCAATAACGCCAGGGACAAGAGCTGTATCGCCAACCTCCGAACTCTTGGCGGCGCGATCTCTCAATATCAGGCGGAATATAATGCCTGGCCTCCGGCTCTGGCTAATTTGACAGTGGGTGCCACTCCATTCATGAAGGCGATACCGAAAGACCCGCATAATGAAACTGCTTTCAATTACCAGAATGGCTACACACCCGCCGACGGCGCGATTACGGTTCCGATTTCGGATGGGCATGCGGCCCTTGACAGCAAGAATAATGCCTTCCCGACTTACTAAGCTAGTTTCTGAGCTAAGACTAAAGAGGCCGCTTTAAGCGGCCTCTTCTCTTATGTGCGCTCAGCCTGGCGCACTCACCTGGAGGTACTCGGTTAATTTTTCCGGCGCCGTTGCCGATAGAATCAGAAGCATGAAGGACACTTATGTAAAAAAGGCATCTCAGGTGATGCGTGACCAGACCGGTTTCACATTAATTGAACTAATGGTCGTGGTTCTGATTATCGGCATCTTAGTGGCTATTGCCATCCCGACATACGCGGGTGTGGTCGAAAACAGCCGGGACGCTGCCTGTCGCACCAGCCTGCGGACGATTGACGGCGCGGCCGCCCAATATCAAGCGGAATTTGGCGTTTGGCCCGGTGACGTCGATGCTTTAGTGACAGCTAAGTTTTTAAAAGACAAGCCCACGGACCCTCATATAGGGGCAACGGATTATACTATCGACGCTAACGGCTTCGCGCACGCCAATGGGCCGCTGGACCATGTGATCTATCCAAATTGATCTCCCGTTTCGCGTTTTGATTCGGGCGCGATAAAATAGGACGGCGACGCGGTTAAAGAGAGAGGATTGCCTGCGTGTTTAAGGAAGCGGATGCCGTTGGTTTAAACCGACGACTGGTGGCTGTGATTGTTCTATTGGCGGGCTTGGCGGCAACAGCGGCAATGGCGCCCGCGGGGAGCATGTTTCGCGATACTCAGGCGGGGCTCGTGGCCGGGGCGCTCGCTTTATTCTTGATCGTGGCCGCCTCCGGTGTTCCGATTCATCGATCAGGGCCGCATGCGGCCCTGGCTTTGTTTATTCTGGTGGCGCTGGCAGCGGTTTTCACCTCCGTTTGGCGCGCCGACAGCCTGCTGGAGGTTGGCTTGTTAAGCGGGTACCTTATTATCATGGTAACCGCGACCAATGTGGTTGGCGGGCGACGTCTTCGAGTTGCCGGGCACCTTTTGGTGGCGGCCGCCGTTGTAGTGACGGGATCGGCGCTATATGCCTTTACATTAGGATACGACCGGCAGATCGCGGAACTCGCTATGGCGGGAAAAGAGGGGCTGGCAAGGCAATTGGCCGGCATGATCAGCCGGGCCTTTGGCAATTTCCCCAGCGCCAACAGTTTTGCCGGTTTTTTGATCCTCTTTATTCCAATAGCGATCGGTCTGTTATTAAGCGAAAATGATATAAGAGTCCGGATGTGGCTGGCCGCCGCCGTTTTGGTCATGTCGACAGGGCTCTATTTTACTTTCTCCAAGGGCGCTTTATTGGCCGTTACCGTCGGCTTGGCGATTATGTTGTTCGGTTGGTTGTCATCTGAAAAGCGCGCCGGCGCGCGGGTCTTCTTGCCTCTCGCCCTTGGGCTTATGGCGATCTTCTATGTCTCATGGTCATTTTTCAGTTTTAGTCCGGCTGCCGCGCTGGCAAATGTTTCCGGGCGGATTGAGTTGTGGCGAGGCGCGTGGGCGATAGCGGTCAAACACCCGTTTCTCGGTATCGGGCCGGGGGCTTTCGAAACGGGCTTTACCGGCTACCAAACAGGCGTCACCTTTTCTCGTTATGCGCATAACACTTATCTCCAAGTGGCCGCCGAGCAAGGCTTCGCGGGACTTCTGGCTCTTTTACTGGTAATCGGGATAATCGTGGCGCGGGCGTGGCGGTTGATGATCGAGGATGAGTCTGTCGATAAATGGTTGCGTCTTGGTTTCGTGGGCGGCCTGGCCGCGTTTTCAGTTCAAAACTTTGTCGACTATACCTGGTATATGCCCGGCGTCGCTGTCGCTTTTTGGTTGATTTCCGGCCTGGCCGTCGGGGGGGGCGCCGGCGCCCCAGCCGCCGGCGCCCAACCAACTATCCGGCGGTGGGCACTAGTGGGCCTAGTGGCGATTTTGCTCGTCCCCACAATGCTGGTCTTCACGAGCGCGATGCTTGTCGCGCAGGCGAACCATCATAAAGATGATATGGAGCTTACCGAGGCCAAAAAGGAATACATTTCCGCCCTGCGGCTTTTCCCATTTTCAGCGGAAGCTTATGACGGCTTGGCACAGGCCGTTTACTTTGACGCTTTAGCGAAAAAGCGCCGGTCCGCGCCGGGGGCGATAGAATATCAGCGGCGCGCGATCGAATTGCGGCCAACCTGGCCTCATTATCACGCGCGTTTGGCGGATTATCTGGCCTTTGCCGGTCGGCGCCGCCAGGCTGTCAACGAATACACGTTGGCTAAAAAGCTCTATCCGGCCGATCCCCAGTTTAAAGTCAAGCTCGGCAATTATCTCTTGAAGCTACATCGTCCCGCGGCGGCCGCAAAAGCCTTCCGCGAGGCCGTGCTTCTGGCAAAGGTTTATGGCGCCGAACACTGGACGCAGGCGGATCTGGCGACAGCCCGCGGTGATGCCCGCGACCCGATCATAGCCATTGCTTACGCTTATGTCGGTTTGGCGGAAAGCTATAGAGTCCTGGGGCGTTACCCCGAGGCGCGGGCCGCGGTGACAAAGGCGGAACGCATCCTGGGGCGCGGCCGGGATATGGTTAAATTCAAGGAGCGGATTTATCGAGCCGGACCGCGATAATCAGCCGTTTTTTATCCGGCAACAACTTCTTACAAATCAATCGGTTTTTTTAATCTTTTCGGCTCGTTTTACTTAACTGAGCGGCTATATCTGCCGATGTTGTTACCAAATGAAGAAAAGGCATTTTGTTACCAAAATAACGGAGACGGCCGGCATGACGATGATCGAAGTGTCGATCGCGGCGGTGGTTTTGATGGGCGCCGTTATTATCATAATGACGATGCTTAACACGGCTGTCGGTATTTTGAGATTTACCACCTCTCGCTCTTTGGCCACACAGATAGCCAACGAAGCCTTGGAGGATATGCGCAGCGTAGACTATTCGCAGGCGGTCCTTTATGACGGCGCCGGTTGGCCCGACGATCCCGACCTCGATAAGCACTTCAATCCGCCGAAATATAAAGATGTCGACAGCACCGGCACTGTTACCTGGCGCTCCTTGCTGACTACGGATACAGCCGCCGCCCTCCAGGTCGAGAAATCCAGAGAGCGGCAACACATCGTTTTTCTCATACGGAGATACGTTTTTTATGTGAGCGACGGGGCCGTCGCTCAGGCCTTTAAGCGCTTGGTGGTCAAGGTGAAATGGATCGGCACCGACCACCCGGGGGAAGTAGTCATGACTACTAACTACGCTTTAACGGATTCAGGAAATCCGCGGCCGCTATCGAAGATCCTCGGCATAAGATCGTCCAATTACAATTATTTGACAAACGCAACAGAGGACACGACCGTGGGTGAGGGTGATTCCATTCGCGGCCCCAGGTCAGGCGTTTCGCAGCCGCAGGTTCAGGTTGAGGCAGTGGTGACAGGGGCCAAAGCGTCCTACATAGATCGGGTCGGATTTAAGCTATACAGCCCGACCACCGGCCTGGTTGTGGCGGAAACGACTGTGACCAGCGCCAGCGTTGTAAACGGGAAATACTTTGTCTGGAACGGCGCGTCAACCCCGCCCTTCAACACGACTCTGCGGCCGGACGGGATCGGTTATGTGGTCCGCACCGAGGCTGTCGACGACCGGGGAAAGAGCGATTTTGACGCCATGACGTTCAATATCGACAATACGTCTCCCAAGCCGACGGGAATCCCGGAGGATTTCCTGTTCGGCACGCGAGCGCTTCTAATCAAGTGGAGTCCGGGGGATGTGACCGGCGACGCGGCGCCGCAGCTGGCCCGGTTTATCATTCTCAGAGCTGACAATGGCGGATGGGCAGGAAGTTTTGGCGTCCCACAAGCCATAGCGGCGGTGCCTGGTGGAAAAAATTATTACGTGGACGCCGGCTTGGCATCGGGCTATAGGTATCAGTACAAGGTCAAGGCGATCGACACGGCCGGAAATTTTGCCGAGTCTTCTCCCAAGGCCCGGGTCGCCGCCATCGGGACGCCGCTCGTCGACGGGGCCGCGCCGAACGCGGTGCCGGCGGCCACGGTCGACGCGGTCGCTTGGAGCACCATTTCTCTCTCCTGGATTCCGGCGACCGACAACGGCTCCAGCGGAATGGGTGGTTATCAGATACGAGCAAGAGACACGGCGGCCGGAACGTCCATGGTTATCGACGCAACCACGGATACGGTCAATAATCCGCTCTATTACAGCGACGAAGGTTTAAAGCCGAATAAAACCTACTATTACTCCTGGCGCGCTTTCGACAATGAAGGCAATCTGGGCCCGGAGTGGGAGTCCCCGTACACGTACGGGACTACGCTGAAGAGGTAAAAATGATGACCGGTAGGTGGAAAATAATCCGGATGCAACAGGGGTACTCGATCATAGAAGCGATGGTCGTGGTGGCGGTCATGGGCGCCGTGATCGGCGGAATCGTTGGCTTGACGCAGATCGGCCTGGCGATGAACCGTCAGTCTCAAGACGGCTTCGTCGCGCAAAACGAGGGTAGAACAGTCCTCAGCGAGATGGTGCGTTGGCTGCGCCCGGCGCAAAATATCGCTTCTAACGATGTGCCTATTCTCCATGCGACCAGCGACGGCAGGGTGATAGATGTCCGCGTGGACAGCGATAAGGACGGCGTACCGGAACTGGCCAGGTTGGAGCTGGATCGGACCGGCAAAAGAATCGTTTTATACATGGACAAGATCAACACCAACAACCAATACAATTACCAGGCGGCCGGAGATACGTATCTCGGTCATTACGGTTACGGCAGCGTCACCACGCCAACTGTGAAGAGCGCCTGGGACTCGTCGCAGACGATCGCGGAAAAAATCGTTAACGCGCCGACCAGCGGGAGCAATTGGACGGCCCAGACCCCGACCACCGATCCGACTAAGGATTTTCGCTTATTTACTTTTTACGGCAACGATTTTGACGTGCCGCTCGATACCGTCGCAAATATTAAATGGACTAACTACGTGCGCGGTGTCAAGCTCTACATTTGGAGTGACATTCAACCCGCCGAGATACCTTCGCCTTTCGGCATTCAAACCGATGTCTACCTGCGCAATATTTCGGGGGAGTGATTGTAATGGACAGGATGGTTAGAGACGAGCGCGGGGTCGCCTTGGTTACGGCCCTAATAGCTCTGGTGATAGTTTCCTTGCTCGGGGCGGCCGCCTTAACCTTGGCCGGGGGAACCATTAATCAAACGATATGGGACCGCTCCAGCGGTCAGGCTTTTCATATCGCGGAGGCCGGGTTCAACCAAGCGGTGGCGCGGATCAAAAGCGGCGCCGTAACCGTCGGCACTTTCAACACCAAATTTTCGGCCGGAGAAGCCTCCGTTACCGTGACAAAGTTGAACGACTACGCTTACCAGGTCAAGTCGGTCGGCGCGCAACCAAGCTTCGCCCAGCCCCAGGCCCGGCGCGCGGTTCAAGGCATAATCACGTACATAGACTCGGCGAGCGTGGCTTTCGCCGACGGCTCGCAAGGACAGGTGGTGGGCAACGCCACGATCGACGGGCCGTTCTTCATGCGCGATGAGCTGAATCCCAGTGGCAATGCCTTTTTCTATGGGGGGCCGTTCTTCATTAAAGATGATGCGTCCACACTCAACCCGACCGGCGATCTGGTTCTGGGCGGCAGCAGCCAAATGGGTACGGCGGCCGAGCCAATAATCCTTTTTGTCGATGGAAATCAGCCTTATGCGAAAACGGGCCCCAAACTTTACGCTTCGGCGGTCTATACGGACGTTCCCGATTTACAGATGCCGATCGTGGATGCCGATGCTATGCCGGCCAAGCGGGCTGAAGCTGATACACTCGTCATTGATAATAACGACGTCCTGGACGGCGCGCGTCCGGTGCTCTCTTTTACGGGGAGTGAATCGAACATCACCACCGGTTCTTATCCGGGCGGTCCTTATTTGATATGGACCGGCGGCACTACGGATACGTTGGAAATAAAAGGCAAGGTATTTTTGGACGGGCCGCTCACGGTGGGCGGTATCACCTATGCCGGTCGCGGCACGATCACCGCCAATGGAGTTATAAACGTGACCGGCAACTTCCAGCCCAAACCGGTGTCGGCGGTCGGCGTTGCGCCCACAACCTTCCCGGATACGGATGTCTTTGGTTTGGTTACGCCGAAAAACATGTCAATTGACACTAACGGTAAAGTTGTGGGTATGCTCTATGCGTACGGCACATTGTACATGAAAAAGGTTGATTTCTGGGGTTCCGCCCAGACGCGCACATTGAATCTGCAAACTAATCCATATCTCCACATTCCAGCCGGGCTCAATCAGAGCAATTTACCGCCCGGGATTCCACAGATGGCGCCGATGACCGCTATCTCCGGCTGGCAGGAAGTTCAGCCGTAGTCCGTGACCCCATTGACCCATGGACTTTTGGTTGACAAGCGGCCGGGCAATCATTAAGCTTTGCGACGAACGACAGGCAAATGAGCCCGTGACCAAATAATGAACATACTCTTA
>JAUXSL010000007.1 GCA_030679975.1 Actinomycetota bacterium | reverse complement strand
TCGGCCAGAGCCGGCGGCAGACCGGCGGCGCGTATCTTGGCCGCGGTTATCTCAAATTGATACTCGATGCGATACCAGATGACCGACATCTCGCCTGGTTCAAAAATCAGGAAAGACGCCCGGGGGTCATGATCTCTTGGTTGACCCACACTCCCCGGATTGACCATCCAGCGGTCCCCGAGTTCCTTTAGGAATATCTTAGCCCCGGCCGCCGGTCTAAACCGATAAACGGGCGTGTCGCCTTTTTTGGCGTAAATCATCGGCAGGTGGGTATGGCCAAAGAAACAGAGCTCGGCGTTAAAATATGTGAAGCATTCCGAGGCGATTTCAGGTGTCGTGACGTATTCCCAGGTGGGGTCGCGCGGGCTGGCATGGAGCAGAGAAGCGGCCCCCTTGGTTTTCGGCCGGACCTCCAGACGGCTTGGTTTTTGGAGCCACCGGCGCTGTTCATCGGATAAGCGCGGCCTCGTCCATTCGATGGCCGCGCGTCCTTCGGGGTTAAAGGTCTCCAGGGTCAAAGAGCCGGCCGCGCCAAGGTCATGATTACCGGCCGTCACCGTCAGCGGCATCGACAGCCCCCGCAGCCGACTGATACATTCCGCCGGTTGGCTGCCGTAGCCGACGATATCGCCCAGACACCAAAGGCTATCGATTCCGGCCATAGCGCCGAGGGTGCTTTCCAGCGCTTCGAGGTTGCTGTGAATATCACTTACCACGGCGATTTTCAATTGGTCCCCATCCGGCTCGGTTGCCTACATATTAGCAGTTCCGGCAAAGCCGAGACCGGCGCCACCCTTGACCGGCGGACCCGTCAATGACAAGATATAAATACTATGTTCGAATCACTCTCGGGACGTCTTGAATCCATCTTCAGCAAGCTCAAAGGCCGCGGCAAGTTGACCGAGGCCGACGTCGACGCGGCCATGCGCGAAGTCAGACTGGCTCTGCTTGAAGCGGATGTCAACTACAAGGTGGTCAAAGAGTTTGTCGCCACCCTCAAGGCCCGGGCGATCGGCAGCGATGTCCTGGATAGCCTGACCCCGGCGCAACAGGTCGTCAAAATCGTCAATGAAGAGCTGACGACATTGTTGGGCACGACGGAAAGCCGTCTGCCGATGGCCTCGCAACCGCCCACGGTAGTCATGATGGTGGGGCTGCAGGGTTCCGGCAAGACAACGGCCACGGCCAAGCTGGCATATCATCTGACCAAACAGGGCAAGCACCCGTTAATGATCGCCGCGGACACTTATCGGCCGGCGGCCATCGATCAACTCGTCGCCCTAGGCGACGAAAACAAGATAGCGGTATTTTCTACAGGCGGCCGACCCGAGGAGATCGTCGCCGCCGGTCTCAAGCAGGCCGTAAGACAAGCCAACGATGTTGTGATTGTCGATACAGCCGGCCGGTTGCATGTCGACGAGGACATGATGTCGGAGGCGGCCAGGATCAAGAGCGTGGCCAAGCCGCACCAGATACTGCTGGTCGTTGATGCCATGACCGGGCAAGACGCGGTTAACGTGGCCGAGAGTTTCAAGGAACGCCTGGATTTTGACGGGCTCATACTGACAAAAATGGACGGGGACGCCCGCGGCGGGGCCGCCCTTTCGATTCGCGCGGTCACGGGCCGCCCGGTCAAGTTTATCAGCCTCGGAGAAAAGGTCGATTCTCTGGAAGCGTTCCATCCGGATAGGCTGGCCTCCCGGATACTGGGGATGGGCGATGTCTTGACCCTGATCGAGAAGGCCCAATCCGTTTCCGATGAAGCCAAGGCCAAGGCGCTTACGGAGAAGCTGCGCCGGCAGGAGTTCGACCTGGAAGATTTTCTCGATCAGATGCGCCAACTACGCAATATGGGGCCGATCGGCCAGGTTATGAAAATGCTGCCCGGGGTATCAAATATCCCGGGTATGAAGAAGAGCGAGGTCAACGATTCGGACATCAAGCGTATTCAGGCGATAATCGAATCGATGACCCCGCGGGAAAGACAGCAACCTTCGATAATCTCAGGCAGCCGTAGGCAAAGGATAGCTAAAGGCAGCGGCACCTCGGTGACGGAAGTAAACCAATTGCTGAAACAATTCGAGCAGACAAAAAAATTGCTCAAGAGCATGACTCAGATGACAGGGAAGCGTGGGCGCCGGGGCATGTTTGGCAATATGTTTTAAAGTACTTGCCTGAATGCCCGGGTTCGCTATAATAGAAGGGTTGAATTATAGTACAAGCTAGCAGTATAAGGGAGGTGATGAATTGGCCGTAAGAATACGTTTAAGCCGAGCAGGGGCTAAGAAAAGGCCCTTTTACCATGTGGTTGTCGCGGATTCAAGGATGCCGAGGGACGGGCGCTTTATTGAGCTTGTCGGACGCTACAACCCCCTTCCGGATCCGTCGTTCATAGAAATAGATGCCGAAAAGGCGATTAAATGGCTGGCCAAAGGGGCGCAGCCGTCGAGAACTGTTGAACATCTACTGAAGATCAGCGGCGTTCGCCAGGAATTTGACGCTAATAAGAAGAAATACCTGCAGGAGGTTTCCGCGTGAAAGAGCTGCTCGAATATCTAGCTCGAGCGCTGGTCGATAAGCCGGACGCTGTGCGCGTCGAGGTCATCGAAAGCGAAAAGTCCTTAATTCTGCAGCTCCATGTCGATCCCGAAGATGTGGGCAAGGTAATCGGTAAGCAAGGTCGCATCGCCAAGGCGCTCAGGACCGTCGTGAAGGCTTCCGCCGCGAAGGAAGGTCTAAAGGCGATCGTCGAGATCGTCGACTGAGCGTGTCTGATAGTTATTTGATTGTCGGCCGTGTCATCCGCCCTCACGGCATCAAAGGGCAAGTAGAGATACTCCCGCTAACGGATAGTCCCGCGCGTTTCAAACCAGGAACCAAGTTTTTACTAAAACCGCCGGTTGCCGGCCGCGATTTTATGCTGCTCACCGAGATCGGACAGAAGAAAGACAGGGTGGTGGCCAAGGTCGACGGGGTAGACGACCGCAACACCGCCGCCACCCTGGCCGGTTGTGAACTGCTCGTTCCTGAAACTGAAGGCGAGAAGCCCGCCGACGCTTATTGGCACCATGAGCTGATCGGCTGCCGGGTGGTCACCGACGAAGGTCGGGACCTGGGCCTGGTGACGGAGATCATCAGGACCGGCGTCCACGATATATACGCGGTCGGCGAGGGCCGGAAGTTCTTGATACCGGCGACGAAAGAAGTGGTCCTCGGGATCGACATGGATAAAAAGCTGATAACGATCAAGCCCCTGCCGGGACTGCTGGAATTATGAAGATAGACATAGTCTCAATATTTCCGGAAGTTTTCGAGCCCGTCTTTAAGGTCGGCATGAGCCGCCTGGCCCAAGAACGCGCGTTGCTCGAGATAAACGCTCACGATCTGCGGGATTTTACCACCGACAAACATCGTCAGGTGGATGATGAACCTTACGGCGGCGGTCCCGGCATGGTGATGAAGCCGGAACCGTTTTATCAGGCGATGTTATCGCTCCTGGGCGCAAGCCCATTTGTCGTCCCGAAGGGCGTCCGCACGATCCTATTAACGCCGCAAGGGGAACCGCTCACCCAATCTTTAGTGTCGGGGCTGGCAAAGGCCGAGAGGTTGATAATCCTGTGCGGGCGGTATGAGGGCGTCGACGCGCGCGTTAATACATTTGTCACTGACGAGATATCGATCGGAGATTACATCTTGAGCGGCGGTGAGATCGGGGCCATGGTCATCGTTGACGCCGTCGGCAGATTGATCTCCGGGGTTTTGGGAGCGGAAGCCTCCCTTGATGAGGAAAGTTTTTCCGACGGTTTGTTGGAATATCCGCAGTACACCAGGCCGGCCTCATGGCTTGGCCAAAGAGTCCCGGACGTCTTGGTCTCCGGAGACCACGGAGCGATCAAGGAATGGCGGCGCCGGGAGGCGCGGCTTAGAACCAGAACCCGCCGGCCTGACCTGTAGAAATTGGAAAACGCCGCAGACGGGGTTTTCGGTCGCATTCTGGTATAAGGGCCCTCGCATCTGTTATAATATGCCGTTACTTTCTTGAAAATCTGTAAAGAATCTAATCGTTATCGGACGATTTCGCGAAAACAGGAGGAACCGTGCACCGTATCGCCGCAATAGAAGCAGGTCAGCGTCGTGAAGATATCCCGGAATTCGGCCCCGGGGATACGATTAAAGTCCACTATCGGGTCGTCGAGGGCAGCCGCGAACGCATCCAGCTCTTCCAAGGTGTCGTGATCGGTCGTCAAAATGGCGGCTCCAGAGAGACTTTTACGGTCCGAAAAATCTCATTTGGTGTCGGCGTCGAGAGGATATTTCCAGTTCACTCACCCAAGATAAGCCAGATTGAAGTAGTTTCACGAGGTAAAGTGCGCCGCGCCAAGCTTTATTACTTGAGAGAAAAAGTCGGCCGCCACGCGCGCATCAAAGAAAAACGAGAAAAACGATAATATGCAGGAACCTCAATTTAGTGACGGAGGATACGATTCCGCGCCCGGCCGCGGAGGCCAAACATCGCCGCCGGCTAAGGAAAAAGAGTCGTTCTTATCGTTTCTGGGAGAATTGCCGGTCCTTATTATCACGGCGATCGTTGTCGCCTGGCTGATAAAGACTTTTCTTGTGCAGCCTTTCTTCATCCCTTCGAGCTCGATGGAGCCGACGCTTCTTCCCGGTGACCGGGTCCTGGTATCCAAACTGTCGTATCGGTTCGGGTCTCCGCAGCCCGGCAACATCGTTGTTTTTATCGCGCCTCAAATAGCGAAAGGGAGCGAAACGGATTATATTAAACGGATCATGGCCACCCCCGGGATGAAGGTCCAAGAGATCAACGGCAGGATGGCGGTCAACGGCCGGCCAAAAAACGAACCCTACACCAGGGCCGACAATCCGTCTGCCAGCTTTGGGCCGGCGACTGTGCCGCCCGGCAAGGTCTTTGTAATGGGAGACAACCGGGGTAACAGTAGAGACAGCCGCTATTTTGGACCGATCGACAAAAAGTCTCTGGTTGGCAAGGCGTTTTTTGTGTACTGGCCGCCCAGCCGCATGGGCATGCTTAAGTAGGCTTTGTACGCCGCTCTATTTCCCCTGTTCTCATTTCTTGTTATCTTAATTGGATGGAGCTGGATAAGAAGTCAGTCGCCGAAATAAGGGCTATCCTTCGAGCGACCAAAGGGCGAGAGCTAAAAGTCTTGGCTCAAGCCCTAATAAATGACCGGCGGGTCGGCGCGCGTCGGCTGGCGGAGTCGGCCCAAACTCGCCTTGATTGGGGCCGGCGTGAGGACGGCCGCCTGCGTCGCTTGATGAAATACGAATCCGACCTGGCCCGGCAGGGATACAGTCTCATTGCCGGAGCCGATGAAGTGGGCCGCGGCGCTCTGGCCGGCCCATTGGTCGCGGCGGCTGTCATCTTAAGGTCCGACGCGCATATCATCGGCATCAATGACAGCAAAAAACTGACTGCTTCGCAAAGAGAGCAACTTGTCGACGAGATCAAAGCGGTGGCCGTCGCCTGGACGATCGCGGAAACCTCGCAGGAAGAAATCGATAGCCTAGGCCTGCAATCGGCCAATATGACGGCACTGTCTCGAGCGGTCGAGAGTCTCGACCCGGCGCCGGACTTTATTATCTGTGACGGGTTTAAGCTCAAATGCGAGATCTTGCCTTCGATGGCTTTGATCAAAGGAGACAGCTTGAGCCAGACCGTGGCGGCCGCTTCCATCCTGGCAAAAGTCTACCGGGATAACCTAATGCGCGCTCATCACGACGTCCACCCGGACTACGGCTTCAACGACAATAAAGGGTACGCGACGGCGAGCCATATCGAGGCAATAAAAAAGACCGGCCCTTGCGCGCTGCATAGGCGGTCCTTCTATCCGGTCAGCGAGATATATAAAGATCAGTTGACGTTTGACGATGCGTTTTTAAAAGCGGAATACACCGTAATACAGGATCACGGGAAAAGCAAAGTATAAAAACATCAGCGTCAATATGTAGAATGCAAACCCGATCCGGTAAAACATTTACTCGCGCCCGACCTTTCCAGACAAACTTGCCGTTTAGTCCGTGTATTTTAGCGCTAATAGAAGTTAACGGCAAGCATTGGTTGGAATCGGTGACGTAAACTTGCGCAACCCGGGCAAATAGGGAAAAATTGCCCTATTGTGTCTATTTATCAGGGTATTTTTCTCGGGCTGGTCCAGGGGTTGACGGAGTTTCTGCCTGTCAGCAGCAGTGGTCACCTGGTAATCGTCCAACATTTAATCAACTTTAAACAAGATCCGATAGCTTTCGACGCGCTCCTTCATCTGGGTACGCTCGTGGCTGTGGTGGTCTATTTTCGCGGGGAGCTGGCGTTGTTGGCGGCGTCGGTGTGGAAGCGGTTGATCAAGCGCGAGGCCGACAGATACGCGACTTTGGCTGGTTATCTGCTCGTAGCGACTGTCCCGGCGGCCGTCGCCGGCGTTGTTTTTGAGAAGTTGTTCAGCGATGCCTTTCAGTCGGTTGGGGTCGTCGGATTGATGCTGTTTGTGACCGGGGCCATACTCTGGCTGGCGGAAGGGAGAGCGCGGGGGGCTAAGACATTGGAAACTCTGAGTTTCAGCGACAGTGTCTGGGTCGGCCTGGCGCAGGCCGCCGCGGTCATGCCGGGTCTCTCCCGGTCGGGGGCGACTATCTGCGCCGGGATCTGGCGTGGATTCGAGCGCCGCGAGGCGGCCAGATTTTCCTTTCTCTTGTCGATACCGATCATTCTGGGGGCCGCGGTTTTCGCCTTAAAACACGGGATAGGCGCGGTCGGCGCGCCCGCCGCGGTGGCGGCGATGGCAACGGCAGCCGGTTCCGGATTTCTGGCCATAGGCTGGCTGCTCAAGCTCATCCAGGAACAGAGGTTGCGTTTCTTCTCGGTTTATTGTTTCATAGTGGGTAGTATAGCACTCGCTCTGGCGGTATTCCGTTAAGAGGGGAGCGATTACGTAGCTGAAAAGCGCCTAAATTATGCCCAATCGCAGACAACAAAACAGCCGGGAAATTTACGGGGTCGCTGTCATCGCCTTAGGCCTGCTGGTGACGCTGAGCTTATTTCAAGCCGCCGGATGGTTTGGCTCCTACGTTCTTATCGGCCTTCAATGGGCGGTCGGCTCAGGTAGGTATATTCTGGCGGTCTTCCTGCTGGTTCTCGGCGCTCTCTTCTTCACAAAAAACCCCGAAGAAAGTCTTGAAAAGACCACCCTGGGATTCGCCTTGTTAACGCTGACGGTCACGGTCGCGCTCCACTTGCGCGTGGCTGAATCTCAGGCTTTTAAGCCCGCTTATGTCTGGGCCAACGGGGGAATTGTCGGAGCGGCGGTTTCCGCGCTTCTTAAACGCCTGGTCGGCTTAGCCGGCAGTTATGTCTTGGTGGCGGCGGGAGCGGTGGTATCCCTGCTGTTTGTGACAGGTGCGTCCCTTCGGGAGATAACGCAAAACATCGCGGCGTCCGCCAAATCGCGTCAGGAAGCCGGGGGGAGAGAAAGTCCCGGGGCAAAGGCGCTGCGGCCGCGTCCGGCCGTCATCGAGCATTCCGGCGGCTTGGATGAGGAAACTGTGATCATGCCGCGGCCCATTCCTGTCCACATCCTTAAGATAAGCAAGTCACAGGAGGATCAGGCGGCGCTCGGGCAACTGGCTATGGTCGATGACGCCGACGGGGACGGTTCCACCTATCGCTTACCGCCGGTATCGCTGTTAAAACGGTCGCCGGCCGTTAAAGGCGGCGGGCGGCAGAGCGAAAAAGAGCAGATAGCCGTCCTTGAACAAACATTGAGGGATTTTGATATCGAAGCTGTGGTCGAGCGGGTGGTCAAGGGCCCGACTGTTACCCGCTTTGAATTGCAATTGGCCTCCGGCATTAAAGTCAACCGCATTGTCGGTTTGGCCGATGATATTGCCTTAGCGCTGGCTTCCGCCGATATTCGGGTGCTGGCGCCGATTCCAGGCAGGTCGGCTGTGGGTATCGAGGTGCCAAACGCCCATCGTGAATTGGTGACATTGGGCGACATCATGCACAACGTGCCGACAAACCAGGGGGGTCCGCTATTGGTGCCGATCGGTAAAGACATTACCGGGCAGGCCGTTCTGGCAAATATCGGCGATATGCCCCACCTTTTGATTGCGGGGGCGACCGGTTCGGGCAAGAGCGTCAGCGTCAACGGCATACTTATGTCGCTCCTGCTCAGGGCTCGCCCCGACCAGGTCAAGTTGATCTTAATCGATCCGAAGCGGGTCGAGCTGAATTTATATAACGACATTCCACATCTACTGGTGCCGGTCGTTACCGGGCCAAAGGACGCGGCCTTGGTCTTAAGCTGGGCCGTCGGGGAGATGGAAGCTCGTTATCAATTAATGGCTGACGCCAAAGTCCGGAATATTACCGGCTACAACGAAATCGTGGCTGAGCGTTTTTCCGACCGCGAACCGCTGGCATACATAGTCATCGTCATCGATGAGCTGGCGGACCTCATGATGGTCGCGGCCGGGGATGTCGAGGATGCCATCTGCCGCCTGGCGCAAATGGCGCGGGCCGTCGGCATTCACCTGGTGGTCGCGACCCAGCGGCCGGCGGCCAATATTATCACCGGTCAGATAAAAGCCAACATAATTTGCCGGATAGCGTTTGCCGTCTCATCTCAAGTCGATTCCCGTGTCGTCCTCGATGCCAACGGCGCTGAAAAACTGGTCGGCAAAGGCGACATGCTCTACCAGTCGCAGGATAGCGCCAAAGCCCGGCGTCTTCAGGGCGCTTTCGTTACCGAACAAGAAGTCGAATTAGTTGTCGATTTTATTAAGAAACAGGCCAAGCCGGAATATAAACGTGAGATTTTGGCGGAAAAGAAGGCCAAGCCCGAGATTAAATTTGAAGATGACCTTTTTGATGAAGCTTTGGAAATGGTGGTTATGACCGGCCAGGCATCGACGTCATCGCTTCAACGGCGCCTGCGCGTCGGTTACGCTCGTGCCGCCCGCCTGGTAGACATGCTCGAACAGCGCGGCCTTGTCGGTCCCGCCGACGGCAGCAAGCCCCGGGCCGTGCTGATCACCCGCGAAGAGCTTGACGAGTTGCGCGGGGTCGAGACGGGAACCTGACCCCGTTTATTGGGGCTTGATTCAGCCAACCGGCTTTGATATATTTATAAAGGACCTTTAAGTTCAGTCCGGCGAGGCTGGTAAGGGAGTAGTACCGTCTTGCAAGGCGGTATTTTTTTGTCCGGAGGACAATTTGACTAAGAAAACCGAGATTATGGACGCGGCGGGTGTCAATCGGGCTCTCACCAGAATAGCCCACGAAATAGTCGAGAAAAATCACGGGGTTGCCAACATCGGCCTGGTCGGCATTCGCACGCGCGGGGTCCATTTGGCGGACAGATTAGCCCGAAAGATAGAGGGCATCGAGGGAGCGGCGGTCCCTGTCGGGCGGTTGGATATCACTTTCTACCGGGATGATATCGCCATCAACCCGCAACCGCAGGTGGAGGCGACAGACGTTCCCTTTAATATAAACACCAAAGACATTATCCTTTGCGACGATGTGCTTTTTACCGGGCGCACTATCAGGGCGGCCATGGACGCGCTGATCGATTATGGCCGGCCACGCACCATCCAGCTGGCTATTATGGTCGATAGGGGCCATCGGGAACTGCCTATCAGGGCTGATTTTGTCGGCAAGAACTTGCCGACGTCGACCGATGAAACAGTCAAAGTGAATTTATCGGAAGTTGACGGCTACGACACCGTCGAGATGATTAAGAAAGATTAATCCAACGGAGGAAATTTGACGCTCTCCTGTCACGACCTTTTATCTGTCGCCGACTTAACGGACGGCGATATCAGCGCTCTGCTTGAGACGGCGGCGTCATTCAAAGATATTTCTCTACGTCAAATAAAAAAAGTCCCCACTCTGCGCGGCCGGACGATCGTCAACCTGTTCCTTGAGCCATCGACCCGGACCCGGACCTCTTTTGAGATAGCGGGCAAGCGATTAAGCGCGGACGTCGTCAATATCTCGGGGGCGGGGAGCGCCCTGGCTAAAGGCGAGTGCCTTAAGGACACAGCCAAGACTATCGAAGCGATGAATGTCGACGCGGTCGTCCTGCGCCATTGGTCGAGCGGGGCGGCGTATAAGCTGGCCCAATACGTGGAACCGCCGGTAATAAACGCCGGCGACGGGGCGCATGAGCATCCGACCCAGGCCCTGCTGGACTTGCTGACCATGAAGGACAGCCTCGGCGATATCGCCGGCGCTAAAGTGACGATAGTCGGCGACATAAGCCACAGCCGGGTAGCCCGCTCACTGATAGAGCTGCTCAACCGGTTGAAGGCGATAGTCACTGTCGTAGCGCCGCCGATGTTCTTGACCCCCGGCATCGCCCGGCTTGGTTGCCGCATCTCGTATTCTTTAGACGATGAGCTGGAGGGGTCCGACGTCTTGTATCTGTTGCGAGTACAAAAAGAACGCCAGAGCGCCAATATGTTTCCGGGCTTTGCCGAATACACCCGGATGTACGGTCTGACCAAAGAGCGCTGGGCCCGGGTCTCTTTGAGGTGCAAAATCATGCATCCCGGGCCGCTGAACCGGGGTGTTGAGATCGATCCGGACGTCGCCGACAGTCTCGGCAGTTTGATAAACACGCAGGTGACAAATGGCGTAGCGGTGCGAATGGCGGTCTTGTATCTGCTGATAGGCGGCGGAGCGGAACATGAGTAAAGAGAAATCGGAAATCAGAAATCAGAAATCAGAGAAGCTATTGATCGCCGGCGGTCGGGTCATTGACCCGGCGAGCGGCACGGATAAAGTCGCCGACGTCAAAATAGAAGACGGGGTGATCGTCAAAGATTTCTCCGCCCGGAGCGCCTTTGAGACGATCGACGCCAAGGGTCTGATAGTGACGCCCGGGCTGATAGATATGCACGTCCATTTGCGTGAGCCGGGCCGGGAAGATGAAGAGACTATTGAAACCGGGGCTCAGGCCGCGGCCGCCGGCGGCTTTACCACGATTGCCTGTATGCCGAATACGTCGCCGCCGATAGACAACCGCTCCGTTCTTGAATATGTGACGGATAAGGCCGTCGGCGCCGCGGTCAACGTTAAGGTGGTGGCGGCTATAACCGCCGGCCTGGCCGGTGAGCGCCTCTCGGAGATGGGTGACTTAGCCAACGCCGGCGCTGTCGGCTTTTCCGATGACGGCCGGCCGGTGGCGAATAGCGCTTTAATGCGCCTGGCCTTGGAGTACAGTAAAGTCTTTGATCTGCCGATCATCAGCCACGCCGAAGATATCTTTCTGTCAAAAGACGGCGTCATGCATGAAGGTTTTATCTCCACGCAATTGGGGTTAAAAGGTATCCCGGCGGCGGCGGAGGAAACAATGATCGCCCGCGACATAATTCTGGCCGAGCTCACAGGCGCGCGGCTGCACATCACTCACGTTTCGACCGCCGGCGGAGTCGCTTTAATCCGGGCCGGCAAGTTGCGGGGCATTAAGATCACGGCGGATGTTACCCCGCATCATCTGGTTTTGACGGACGAGAATCTTAAAGGCTATGATACAAATTACAAAGTCAACCCGCCGCTTAGGACGCAAGCCGACAATGTTGCCCTGTTGGAAGGCTTGATTAACGGGGATCTTGACGCGATTGTCAGCGATCACGCCCCTCACGCGGCCCAAGAGAAAGAACAAGAGATCGAAGCCGCTCCCTTTGGCGCCATCGGCCTGCAGACAACGGTGCCGGTGCTTTTAACACATCTCTTAAGCAGCCATTTCGACCTGCCGGCGTTGATAGGCAAGCTTACCGTTGGTCCGGCCGGGATACTGGGGCTCCGGGCCGGGACGCTCGGTTCCGGAGAAGCGGCGGATATTACGCTCATTGACCCTAAGGCTAAACTAAAGATAGAGCCAGGTTACTTTCTCTCGAAGAGTCGCAACAGCGCGTTTATCGGGTCTGACCTGGTCGGATCAGCTAAATATACGATCGTCGGCGGCCGGATCGTCTTCGAAGCCGGGGGCCGGTCGAATGAAGGCTAAGGCTATATTAGCGCTGGAGGACGGGACGGTCTTTAGGGGGTTTAGTTACGGCGCCCCCGGTGAAACAACCGGGGAGGTCGTCTTTAACACCAGCATGATAGGCTATCAGGAGATTTTGACCGATCCGTCTTATGCCGGCCAGATCGTCACCATGACCTATCCGATGATCGGCAACTACGGGGTCAATGAAGAAGATGATGAATCAAACAAAATCTGGGTGAGCGGCTTTGTCGTCCGCGAAGGCGTCGGCTCTTACAGTAATTGGCGGGCAACGGGCGGTCTTGAGGACCGGCTGAAGCGCGAGGGGATCGTCGGGATACAGGAGATAGACACAAGGGCGCTGACAAAGCGCATCAGGACGGTCGGCGCTATGCGGGGGATAATCTCGAGCACGGATTTATCGCCTGCCGGCCTGGTGGCCAAAGCAAATGGGGCGCCGGGGCTACTGGGTCAGGAATTGGTGCGGCGGGTAACGGCCGGTGAGGCTTACGAATGGCAAACCGGGAGCCGGGGCAAAAACCGCTTTAAGGTCGTGGCCATTGATTACGGCATTAAAACCAACATTTTGCGCTCTCTTGAGAAGATCGGCTGCAGCGTGACTGTTTTGCCGGCAACGGCTTCAAGAGAAGATGTTCTAAGCCTGGGACCGGACGGTATCTTTCTATCGAACGGCCCCGGCGACCCCGGGGAAGTAGAATACGCCATCAGGGTCATAAAAGAGTTGCTCGGCGTCAAGCCGATCTTCGGCATCTGCCTCGGCCACCAGCTGTTGGCGCTGGCGCTGGGAGCCAAGACATATAAACTTAAGTTCGGACATCGCGGCGGAAATCAACCTGTCAAAAACCTGGTGACAGGGCGGGTGGAGATAACGGCGCAGAACCATGGCTACGCCGTCGATCCCGATTCATTGCCGGGTCAAGTTGACGTAACACATATGAATCTGAATGACGGCACCAATGAAGGCCTTAGGTGCCGCGATATCCCGGCGTTTTCGGTTCAGTATCATCCGGAATCGGCGCCGGGACCGCATGATTCGTTATATTTATTCAAGGAATTCACTGATTTGATGGGGGGACAGGGTGTTTAAGAAAATTCTAGTGCCGACTGATTTCACTGATGAAGCGGACAGGGTTTTAACTTTTGCTAAAGGGCTCAAGGCTTTTGGGCTGCGGGAGATAACGCTGGTTCACGTGGTCGATGTCGGCCGCGCTGTTGTCTGGCCGTTGCCGGGGTCTCTTAGCGGCGCCATCGAGGGCAAACTGGAGGAGCGGCGCGAACAGCTTGAGAGCGAAGGTTTTGTAGCCAAGACACTTTTATTGGAAGGCCGCCCGTCGGACGAGGTCCTAAAGGCCGCTGTGGGTCACAAGTATTCGATGATCGTCACCGGGTCGCACGGCAAACGCCTGATCGAAGAGATATTGCTGGGCAGCGTTTCCGAGGCCATCAGCCGCGAATCGAAAATTCCCGTGCTCGTGGTGCGATACGATGTCTTGCGCGATATCGAGCGCGGCAAACCGCTTGAGCAATATACCGTGGAAACTTTTAGGAAGGTCCTGGTGCCGAATGATTTTTCCAGCGTATCGAACGAAGCTTTGGATGTGGTTAAGAAGTTAAAGAAGGCCGGGGTGAAGGAAGTCGTCACTCTGCATATAGTCGATGTCAAGCGCCTTGAGACCGAGCGGGAAAAGACGGAGCAGCTAGAGGTATGTAATGCCGGCACAAGCAGGGTGGCGGCCCGGTTGGAAAAACAGGGCTTTAAGGTCGAGAGCATCTGCCGGGCCGGGGACCCTCTAACCGAGATATTGTCGGCTGCCGACGAAGTCAACGCCTCTTTGATCGTTATGGGCTCTCATGGCAAGAGTGTCTTAAAGGAGTGGTTGGTTGGAAGCGTTTCACTGAACGTCATCCGTACGGCCGACCGACCGGCGCTGGTGGTACATCAAGCGTGATCTATGCCTAGACGCACCGATATAAATAAAATCTTAATAATCGGCTCCGGGCCGATAATCATCGGTCAGGCTTGCGAATTCGACTATTCAGGGACGCAAGCCTGTAAGGTGTTGCGTCAGGACGGTTACGAGATCGTCCTGGTCAACAGCAATCCGGCCACGATCATGACCGACCCGGAGTTTGCCGACAAGACTTACGTCGAGCCGATAACGCCTGAGATAATCGCCAAGATAATCGCCAAAGAACGCCCCGACGCCTTGCTTCCGACATTGGGCGGCCAGACGGGCCTGAACATGGCCGTGGCGTTGGCGGATAGCGGCGTTCTCGATGAATATGGCGTCGAACTGATCGGCGCCAAGCTCGAATCGATAAAAAAAGCTGAAGATCGCAATCTGTTTAAGGCGGCCATGCAAAAAATAGGTCTGGAGGTGCCGGAATCAGGCTTCGCCTATAGTTTGGCGGACGCCGGCGGGCTGACGGACAAGATAGGTTTTCCCGTGGTTATCAGGCCAAGCTTCACCCTCGGCGGGACCGGCGGCGGCATCGCTTACAACCTGGAAGAACTCAACGAGATCGTGGCCAACGGGTTGATGCTCAGCCCCGTCAACGAGGTGTTGATCGAAGCGTCGGTCATCGGCTGGAAAGAATTCGAGCTTGAAGTGATGCGGGACAAACATGACAACGCCGTCATCGTCTGCTCGATCGAAAATCTCGATCCGATGGGCATTCACACCGGCGACAGCATCACCGTCGCCCCGGCGCAGACCCTCACCGACAAAGAATACCAGGTCATGCGGGATTCCTCTCTGGCTATTATGAGCGAGATCGGGGTTGAAACCGGCGGTTCCAACATCCAGTTCGCGGTCAACCCCAAAGACGGCCGGCAAGTGGTTATCGAGATGAACCCCCGGGTTTCGCGCAGTTCGGCGCTGGCTTCGAAAGCCACGGGTTTTCCGATCGCCAAGATAGCCGCGCAATTAGCTGTCGGCTATACGCTCGATGAGATAGTTAACGACATCACCAGGGAGACCCCGGCTTGTTTTGAGCCGACTATCGACTATGTGGTGGTCAAGATGCCGCGTTGGGCGTTTGAGAAATTCCCGGATGCCGACGCGTCCCTGACGACCAAGATGAAATCGGTCGGCGAAGCGATGGCTATCGGCCGCACCTTCAAGGAGGCGCTCCAGAAAGTCGTGCGCTCGCTGGAGATCGGCCGCTACGGCCTGGGAGCGGACGGCTGGGACGAGATAGACATCAGCCGGCTTGAGGGCAAGCTCACCGTCGCCGACCAGGACCGGTTGTTTTACGTGAAACACGCTCTGGCCGCCGGCATGACTATTGATAAGGTCTGCGAGCTGACGTTGATAGACCCATGGTTCG
>JAUXSL010000001.1 GCA_030679975.1 Actinomycetota bacterium | reverse complement strand
GGTGAGGGAGCGTATGTGTGATTACGTGACTGAGCCGAGGCCGAGGATAACGCAGCAGACGGGGTTTTCGGCCGCGCTCTTAGGGGACACCATCCATGTTCGATAACGACATGCGTTAATGATTGCAAGCGCAACGACTTTCATGATTCGAAACGACCAAGTGATGGTGTCCCCATCAATGCGCGGGTTTTCTCGGGTTGGCGGGCTTAGCTGCCGGCTTCTGTAATGCGGGGCGCGCCCGGTCGATCAGGCGCCGGGTTGCCGGGGGCGCCTGTTCCGGTTGGATCGTCCGCGGCGTCGATTTCGGTTGGATCGTCCCGGGAGCCGGGTTTTTCCGTATCGTCCGCGGCCCAGCTGGCCGAAGGATTATTTTGCGTACCGGCAAGGCGCTTTTGATCGCGCGTCTCAGACCGACGGCGCCCGTCTCGATTTGTTGTCGCTGTAAGGGCGTCAGGCGGGACCGCCAACCTCCGGCGGCCGTCAGATTTCCATTAAGTTCGCGAACTAAGGTCCCGATGCGCTCCTTATCGCCGCTTTTGACAAGCATCTTTATCTCCGCCAAGCGGATACGAGCCAGGTCCAGCTCGGCTTGCGCTCGGGCTATGCCCGGCGGCTTGAAGGAGATAGACACGTCTTCAGCCGCCCGCTTGACCGGGTAGAGTAAATCGCCCGGGGCCGACCCCGAAGCCGCATAAACCGCTCCCCCCGACAGCATGGTCATGGCTGTAGCGGCGGCAATGACAGCGGTGAGTCTTTGACGCCACCGGGATATGGCCGGTGTCTTTTGCAGTTCCCGGGCGCGCGCCAGCATCATCTGCCGGGTTTTGGCCTTGCCGGCAGCGGGCGGGCGCAACGTATCGAAGCGGGCGAGTCCGACAATAGTCTGCGCTGCCGGATCACCTGTGTCCGAAGATGTTCCGCCCGCCACTACATCGTCTATGAATTTATCGAGAGCGGTCTCGCTAAACATTGGTCATCACGCCTAACTTTCCCCGAAGTTTTTGAACACCCCTGTGCTGTAGCGCCCGCACGTTTCCTTCCGTGGTCCCGATGACTCCCGCGGTCTCCCGGCAGGAGAGGCCGCCGATCAGCCGGAGCAACAAGACCTGTCTCTGGTCGGCGCTTAAGAAATCGAGCGCCTTTAATATCTCCCTGACCGATCCATCCTCAATCGCCAGCTCCTCGGGTCCGGGCCCCGCTGTCTCATATCCTTCGGTCAAAGGCGCCGTTGTCCTCTGGGCGCGGAACCAGTCGACCATCAGGTTATGGGCGATCTTAAAAAGCCACCCGGCGAAGCCGCCCCCGGACGGGCGCCGGCTGAATGAGTCGATCCGCTCCACCATTCGCAGGAACGTCTGGCCGGCCAAGTCCTCGGCTTCAGTCACGTTTCGCAGCCGCACCAGGATATAGCGGTAGACCCGGTCATAATAAATCTCATACAGCTGCGACAAGGCGGTCAAATCCCTTGCCACTGCCCGATCGACGATCAGCTTAAGCTCGTCGTCATCCATTTCCTATCCTTTTAACGTTGCCGACGGCGAATAGTTACAATAACACCACAACAACTAATCGACAAACCGGTCAGAGGCCATTAGTGAGCCGGCGCTTCCCTAACTGACGGTAAAGGGGAATAATGTCGAGAGGTGCAATTTGCAAAAGTATATTAGTCCCGAAGGCGAAGAGTTCATAGTCGAGGAGCAGGCGACCAACCGGCTCCTAAATGAAGGCATCCCCTTCATCATCATCGATATCAAAGAGCGCCGTCTTACCATTAAAGAAGACGATCTCTTTGTCTACTGCAATATGCAGGGCAACATTCCGGCCGATAACACCAGCGGCTTGGGGTTTTACACCTCGGACACCAGATTTTTGAGCTGTTGGGAGCTGCTGTTGAACGGGCGGGAGCCTATTTTGCTGTCGACCAGCGCGCAACGTGACTACATGGCCCATATCGAACTGACGAATGCCGACATCCGAGAGGGCGAGGAGCTGAAAATCGCTCAGGAGACCATAAACATCCGCCGCTTAAGGGTGCTTTCCGGCGGCTTGCTCGAGCGTGTCAGGGTAAAGAACTACAATCCGGTGCCGGTCGAGCTGAAGTTGGAGATGTCGTTTTTCGCCGACTTCGCCGATATGTTCGAGGTTCGCGGCCTGCGCCGCGCCACAAGGGGCCAACTGCTTCAGCCCAAGGTCAATGGTGACTCCGTTACTTTGGCTTATGTCGGGCAGGATAAAGTCTGGCGCCAGACCCGCATCCATCTTTCACAAAAGCCTGATTGGCACCGGTTCGACCTCAATAAGATCATCATCGGTTACAAGCTTAATCTCGAACCTCACGGTCGAGCGGTCCTGAACTTCAATGTCCAGCCGATTATCGGAGAGGCTAAAAAGGAGCTGCCTAATTTCAACCAAGCCCTCAGTAATCAGAGGCGGTCGTACGAAAAATGGGACCGCGCGTGCACGCTGATAAACACCGACAACGAGCTCTTCAATTCAGTGGTCGAGAGGGGACGCAATGATATCCGCGGGTTGATGACAAGCAGCCCTGAGGGGAGCATAATCAGCGCCGGAATTCCCTGGTATGTGGCTCCGTTTGGCCGCGACAGCCTGATCGCCGCAGTGCAGACTATGCCTCTTAATACCGTCCCGGCCAAGGAGACGATAGATATCCTGGCCCACTTTCAAGGCAAGCAGGTCGACACGTGGCGCGACGAAGAACCAGGCAAGATAATGCACGAATACCGCCGGGGTGAGCTGGCGGGCCTGGGCGAGATCCCGCACACGCCGTATTACGGTTCCGTGGATTCGACACCACTGTTTCTGTTGGCGTTGTCGGAATATTACAAGTGGACGGGAGACCTAGTTTTCATCCGCAAACACCGGGACGCGATCCTGGCCGCGTTGGCGTGGATAGATACGTACGGCGACGTCGACGGGGACGGGTTCGTTGAATACCAGCGCAAGTCCAAACGGGGCTTGATAAATCAAGGTTGGAAGGATTCATATAACGCTGTCGCCCATATCAACGGCGAGCTGGCCCGGGGCCCGATCGCCTTGGTCGAGGTGCAGGCTTATGTCTATTATGCCAAGAAGCGCATGGCCCAGGTCTTTCGCGACCTTGGCGAGGACCAAACGGTCGATAAGCTGGAAGCCGCGGCCGCAGCTCTTAAAGACCTGTTCAACGAGCGCTTCTGGGTTGAAGAGGACGGCTATTTCGCCATCGCTCTCGATGGCGATAAAGCGCCGGTCCGGACGATCACCTCTAATGTCGGCCAGTGCCTGTGGACCGGCATAGTCGATGAAGCTAAAGCCGCTCTCGTCGCCAAGAAGTTGCTCGACCCGGCGATGTTTTCCGGGTGGGGTATCCGCACCGTCAGTAAGAACGCCAAGATATACAATCCGATGAGTTACCACAACGGTTCGATTTGGCCCCACGACAACGCTATAATCGCGCGGGGCTTGAAACGCTACGGTTGGCTCAGGGAAGCCGAGTTCGTGGCGACGGGTCTTTTTGATGCCGCCATCCACCACGCGTATTTCCGCCTGCCCGAATTGTTTTGCGGCTTTACCCGGCGGGGCAACAACTGGCCCGTTGAATATCCTGTCGCCTGCAGCCCCCAAGCCTGGGCGGCGGGGTCCATGTTCATGATCCTGCAATCGATATTAGGGCTCACTCCCGACGCGCCGAACGGCATTTTGTATGTGAACAATCCGACCCTGCCGGCTTGGCTTAACAACGTCAGCCTGTCAAATCTGCAGATAGGCGCAAGCCGGATAAACATCAGCTTCAGCCGCCAAGAAGGTGTGACAAGTTTTACCGTGCCGAAGAAGGAAGGCAAGCTGCGGATCGTGATGGAGGAATGAGAGATGAGATCCGAAATGCTTCGCATTTCTCATGCGATCCGGTTTTGCGGCGCAAAACTTCATGCGATGCCTCGCTGCGCTCGTCATGAGAGCAGTCATGCGAGCACATGTCATTCTGAGAGAGCACATGTCATTCCTGCGAAAGCAGGAATCTACAACCCCCGTCATTGCGAGGCATAGGCCGGCCCGCGAATTTATTGAATGGCATAACGAGAACGTGTATGTGGGGTGATCATCGGCGCGCCGCTTTAAAAGCGAAATTCGAAGAAGTGAGCAAAATGCAGGCGGGTCTTATTAGGGGAATTGAAAACCGACAGTAAGCCTCAGCTTTTTCTCATGAGGAGCGAAGCGACGTTCGCATGAAGCCGGCCAATACAGCTGAGGCCGGCTGGATCGCCTGAGAAACGCGGTACGCGTTTCGGATCGCCTGAGGCGGGCGCAGCCCCGCCGCATCTTTTTTTGTTGACCAACCGACATTTTTAGATATAATTTGAAACAAGTAAGGTATTTATTCTGTATTTCCTCTTATTTTATTCACATAGACCCTGGAAGCAACAGGGAGCAGGAGATCTTTTAATTCACAATTCGCGGTCCGCGGTTCGCGGTCAAAGCAATGAATAATCATTTCAAAAAAAGCTTATTAGGCAGGTCTGCGAAGGTGGCCCGGCTGCGGGTACCCCATGGCTGCCCAGAGAGAACATAAGGAAAAAGAATGCCAACGACAAAGCCAGCTCGATCTAAGGGCCAGCCGGTCACTATAGTTCATCTTTCAGACCTTCACGCCGGGTCGCATTATTTCATCCCCAACCTGCTCAGCCAGACGGTAGATGAGGTAAATCGCCTAAACGCGGATGCGATGGTGCTGACAGGCGATCTGACCGAGGCCGGATTCAGGCAGGAATATAAGATGGCGAAGACGTTTCTCGACATGATTAATTGCGAAAATAAAGTCATCATTCCCGGCAATCACGACAGCCGGAATGTCGGCTACATCCATTTCGAGGAACTTTTCGGTCTGCGAAACAATATTCTGAAAATACCCGGGGTGACGATCGTCGGGCTGGACTCAAGTGAACCGGACCTCGACAACGGCCGGATAGGGCGGGAGCGGTATCGCTGGGTCGAAGAACACTTTTCGGTCACCGAAGGGATAAAGATATTAGCTCTCCACCACCATCTGCTGCCGGTGCCGGGCACCGGCAGAGAGAGAAATATAGTCTATGATGCCGGCGATATGCTGCAGGTCCTCGTGCGCGCCGGGGTCGACTTGGTCTTAAGCGGCCACAAGCATGTACCTCACGTCTGGCGCCTGGAAGACCTGGTGGTGGTGACGGCCGGCACAGCTTCTTCAATGAGGTTGCGCGGCAATATCAAGCCTTGTTATAACGTCATCATGCTGGAAAAAAAGCGCATGCGCATCTACCGAAAGTATCCGTTCGCCGGTCAGGAATTGATTGTCGATCTTTCTTTGGACGAAAAGCGTTACTGCAAGTGGGACAGAGTGGAAACTGAACTCGGGGTGACCTCCAATAAGTAGGCTACTGGCGCTGATCGACGGCGAGCATTATCCGCCGGTGATCGAGTCGGCGCTGGCGGAGATAGGCCGGCGCGGCGAAGAGATAGCGGCCGCTGTATTCCTGGGCGGGACGGAAAAGGTCCTTGAAAACAACAATCTGTCGATTTCCGGGTATCCGGTGGTCACCGCGGCGGACCCGCTGGCGGCGATCAAGGCGGCGATTGAAAAATACCGCCCTGAAGCGGTCGTCGACTTAAGCGATGAGCCGATAGTCGGTTACCTGGAGCGGTTTGAGATAGCCTGTCTGGTCCTGGCCGAGGGCCTGATCTATCGGGGTGCGGATTTCGAGCTTCGCCCGCCTACGTTCGAGGATCTGTCGACCAAGCCCTCGATGGCGATCATCGGCACCGGCAAGCGGGTCGGCAAGACGGCTGTCTCGGCATATGCTTGCCGTGAGCTTAAAGCCAGGGGCTTCAATCCGGCGGTTGTGGCGATGGGCCGCGGCGGTCCGGCCGAACCGGAGGTCATCCGCGGCGATCAAATCAAGATAGATGCCGATTATTTGCTGGCTCAAGCGAAACAGGGGCGGCACGCGGCTTCGGACCACTTTGAGGACGCGCTGATGAGTCGCGTCCCGACAGTCGGTTGCCGGCGTTGCGGGGGCGGGCTGGCCGGAGAGCCGTTTATCTCTAACGTCCGGGCCGGGGCGCTGGTCGCCAATGGGTTGGAAACGGATTTTACGGTCTTTGAAGGCAGCGGCGCCGCGATGCCTCCGGTGGCTGTGAATACGCGGGTGACGGTGGCCGGGGCGAACCAGCCGGTCGACTACATTATCGGCTATCTTGGGCCGTATCGCCTGCTTATCAGTGATCTGGTGGTGCTGACGAATTGCGAGGACCATATAGAACCGGGGAAGCTGAAAGCGATCACCGAGGGCATAGCCCGGATTAAGCCTGGTATAAACGTGGTAAAAACTATTTTTAGACCGCTGCCGCTCGATGATATATCGGGAAAAAAGGTGTTTTTCGCGACTACCGCGCCGGAATCGACCGGTTCAATCCTAGCAGAGTATCTTGAGTCGGCTTTTGGCGCCGAGGTGGCGGGCATATCCCATAATCTGTCAAACCGGCCCCGGCTCCGGCAGGACCTGGCAAAAAGCGGGGATTTCGACATCTTGTTGACCGAGCTTAAAGCGGCTGCTGTGGATGTGGCGACGGCGGTCGGGACGGAGCTAAATAAACAGATAGTCTATTGCGACAACGTGCCGGTGGTCCGGGAGGGCGGATCGCTGGCCGATCATCTCGTCGGCCTGGCGAAGGAATCCGTCGTCAGGTTCAAGGGGTCCGGCCGAAGACCCATTGGGCCGGTCAAAATTGGGAGAAGCGGCCCAAAGCCCCGGATGCAAGGCAGACGAACGCCGAGGTGAAGGAGCGTATGTACGAGTACGTGACCGAACCGAGGCGGAGGATAACGCGGCAGACGGGGTTTTCGGTCGCTTCTCAAGGAGAAGAGGGTTGGCTAAGAAACGCATACAAAATAACCGGCGGATAACCATCCGGGACGAAAAACACGGCCTGCCTTATTCCAAGGGTCTGATGGCTTCTTCGATAATGGCTACCGGTCTGGCGCCTTCGCAGGCATATCAGGTCGCCAGGCAGGTAGAAGATAGCCTCTTGGCGACCAGGAAACATTCGGTCACCATCGTGGAGCTCCGGCGGGTAACGCTGGAAGTATTGCGCGCCAGCGTCGGTGAGGAGTACGCGGCTAAGTTTCAAAGGTGGCAGGCTCTGAGCAAGTTGGATAAGCCGATGGTCATTTTAATCGGCGGGACGACAGGCGTCGGCAAGTCGACGATCGCCACTGAGGTGGCGCACCGGCTGGGCATCACCCGGATCATCTCAACCGACGCTATTCGCGAGGTCATGAGGTCTATTTTTTCCAAAGAGCTGATGCCGGCCCTGTATGATTCATCGTTCAACGCTTGGCGGACTTTGAGGGTGCCGCTGCCGGCCAGCGCCGACCCGATCATCATCGGGTTTCGCGAACAAGCTTCAGCCGTGGCGGTCGGGGTGCGGGCGTTGATCGAGAGGGCCATCACCGAGGGCGCGCATCAGATAGTCGAAGGGGTTCACCTGGTGCCGGGCTTCATTGACCTTTCAACGTTTAATGACGATGCTTTCATAATCTCGCTCCTGATCACCGTTGACGACGAGGACCTGCATCGCAGTCATTTCTATATCCGCGAAATAGAGACGGAAGGATTTCGGCCGTTTGAAAGATACAGGGCCAATTTTGACAACATACGCAAGATAGGCGAATACATCGAAACGCTCGCCCAGGACCATCGCATACCGATCATCCCCAGCCATAACCTGGACTTGACGGTTTCGGTCGTCTTGGAAGAAGTGATCAGCCGCGTTATCAGCCCGGAAGGCGCGGCGGCGCCGGCGGGCGGGGTGGTTGAGGTGAAAATAAGGACCGGCAAAGAGACAGTCGCGACCGCGCCGGACTCTGCCGATCAGCAGGTAAAGTAATGGGAGGAAAACAGGAATGAGGATATTTCTCGATAGTGCCAGCATTTCGGAGGTGAGGGAGGCCGCCTCTTGGGGGATACTGAGCGGCGTCACCACGAACCCGACCTTAGCCGCTAAAGAAGGCCGGGATTTCAGGTCGGCGGTCAAGGAGATATGTTCGATAGTCGACGGTCCGGTCAGCGCCGAAGCGATAAGTCTAACCCGGACCGAGATAGTCGCTGAAGGTATTGAACTGGCGGCGATTGCCGATAACATAGCCGTAAAGATACCTGTTGGCCCCGAAGGGCTGGCGGCCACCCGGGTCTTAAGCGACCGGGGCATTCATGTCAATATGACACTGGTCTTCAGCGTCAACCAGGCCATATTGGCGGCGGCCGCCGGGGCGGCCTTTGTCAGCCCCTTTATCGGTCGTCTCGACGATATAGGCACTGACGGCCTTGGCCGCCTGGCCGACATTGTAGACGCTCTCGGCAATTATGATATTTCTACGCAAGTGATCGCCGCCAGCATCCGGCATCCGATGCATGTTATCGAAGCGGCGTTGATCGGCACGGATATCTCGACCGTCCCTTTTGAAGTACTCAAAAAGATGGTCCAACATCCGCTAACCGACAAAGGCGTCGCCGGTTTCCTATCTGACTGGGAGGCGCTTCAGGCAAAAATGGAAGAAGTCCGGGCTGATACCGCCGACGTTTAAATATATACGACCCTGATCCGCGAATTCTCGCGCATCCAAGGAAAGGTGAAATATGGAACGAACTGAACTTGAAGAAAAAAAGCTGACGGAGCTGCAGCCTATCGCTCTGGGGCTCGGCATAATCACCGCGGCTAAACTGCGAAAGCATGAGCTGATAGACGCGATACTCCAGCGTAATGCCGGAGGCGGTCAAGGCGCGGAGCCTGTCAAGGCGGCTACGGCGACGGCCGTGGCCGAAGCCCCGGCTGCTTCAGAGGCGCCGGCCGGACCCAAGCCTGAACTAAAATCCGTTGCGCCGCCGAAACCGGTCGATGACTCGCTGCTGCGGCGCAAAGGCGTCCTCGATATCCTCGCGGACGGGTATGGTTTTTTGCGGCAAAAAGGCTATCTCCCCGGCGACCGCGATATCTATGTGTCGCTCTCCCAGATCCGCCGGTTCGATCTAAGGCGCGGCGATGAGGTCGAAGGTCAGGTTCGACCGCCAAAAGAGAGTGAAAAATATAATGCGCTCTTGCGGATCGAGTCGGTAAACGGACAAGATCCGGAATTGGCCAGGCAGCGGTCGACTTTTGAGACGTTGACGCCTATCTATCCCAACCAACGGTTTCGATTGGAGACCGAGCCGTTCGAGATAGCGCCGAGGATAATCGACTTGATCGCCCCGATCGGTAAAGGGCAAAGAGGATTAATCGTGTCGCCGCCGAAGGCCGGGAAGACGACCATCCTCAAACAATTCGCCAACAGTATTGTCGCCAACAGTCCTGAAGTGGTGCTCCTGGTTCTGCTCGTTGATGAGCGCCCGGAAGAGGTCACGGATATGGAGCGGTCGGTCCGGGGCGAAGTTATCAGTTCCACATTCGACCAACCTTCCGACAATCACGTTCAAGTAGCCGAGTTGGTGCTCGAGCGGGCCAAGAGACTGGTGGAACACGGCAAGGATGTCGTAATTCTGCTCGACAGCGTCACCCGGCTGGCCCGGGCCTACAACTTGACCGCGCCGGCCAGCGGACGTATCCTTTCCG
>JAUXSL010000119.1 GCA_030679975.1 Actinomycetota bacterium | reverse complement strand
ACCCGACCCCACCTCTACTCTTTAGGCTGTCGCGCGGCTTTTTCTCGCACCCGTCGCACCGTACGAACTGAATGGCGAACAGAATCACCGGCTATTTCAACTTCATCCTCTGTTAGCGGCGTCCCATCGACTTCGTAGACTGTAAGGCACTCGCGGATCATTGTTCCGCTTGGTTCCCGGCGATGCCCCGCTAGGACAAGTAGGTAGTCCAAGTCTACTCCCAGGTATGGGGCAACTCTTTCAAGCAACTTCGGGCTTGGCGAGCGCCGTTTACCCAATTCCCACATGGAAATCGTTGACCGAGAAATATTCGCGTACGCGGCAAGCTGTCCCTTATTGAGCCCGCGTGCTTCCCGCAGTCGCTTAATTTCGGCGGCAAAATTAGTGTTAGCTTTACTCATAACCAAATTCTAACTGTGCTTCCGCAAAGAATGGGGAAAGACGTGGGAAAAGTGTTGACAAGCGTGACAAGTAAGCGCTACTCTTCGTCACAGGTGTGACCCACGCTATCTTTCGGGAATCGCTAATGGGCGTGTTGTTAGCTCGTCGCTAAAGCCTGCGTCCGAGATTTGTAAACTCATTAAGTGCGGATTCGACAAAATTTTTTTATCAAGGATGGTCACGATAGTGACTCCGCTGGCAACGGAAGTGACGCTTAAGTGCGCCGCTTATCTGAGATTTACTTTGCCGGAAAGGGGGTGAACTAATAATTTGCCAGCCCAAAGGCACTAAGAGGGGGTTGGAGTAATAAGATTCAAAGGATTGGATGGGATTTAAGCAGAAAAGGAGCAGTAATGAAAAAGTTGTTTTTAGGTTTTTTGATCGGATTCCTATTGGTTTTACCTATAGGAGCATACGCAAGCGGTCTCATTGGCACACAGGATATCGCGACTGGTGCCGTTACTAAGGCCAAACTTCATAAGAATTCGGTTAATAGCGCCAAGATTATTAACGGTTCGATTAAAGCCGGCGACTTGGCTGCCGGCGTGGCTCTGTCAGGGCCGAAAGGCGACACAGGCAATATCGGAGCTACCGGCCTACAAGGTATTCCCGGATTGCAGGGTATCCAGGGATTACTGGGATTACAAGGCGTCCAGGGTGCAACCGGCCTCGCCGGAGTTGACGGTATTAACGGCCTGGATGGAGCCACTGGTACTCCTGGCCCTGCCGGTACGGATGGAGTTAATGGGACGAACGGAACCAATGGCACTGACGGCCTCTCGGCCTATCTGGTAGCCGTTGCCAATGGCTTTGGTGGGACTGAAAGCGAATGGTTGGCTTCGCTGGTGGGTCCGGCTGGCGTGGACGGTTCAACGGATGCTGATACCTTGGACGGCCTAGATTCTCTTGACTTTGCCTCGGCCGGGCACGACCACGATGGCGCTTATTACACTCAGGCCCAAGTGGACGCCTTAGTCGCTGGCTTGCAAGCGCAGATCGACGCGCTAACCGCTCAAATAGCTTCTCACGATACAAGCATTACCGACCATGAGGCAAGATTAACGGCCGGCGGACTCTAAAACTTTAGTCCTTAAAATAACTAAAGCCCCCGGCCTCAATTAAGAAGTCGGGGGCTTTGTCGTTTATAGAGTCAAGCCGATAATACTGCCAACTAAAACATTTCAATTAAGGCTTAATAAAAAGTCTTCACAGGGCTCGATAAGAACTTCATCAATAAGCAGTTTCTCGCGGCCGCGGTAAACAAGCACTTTTTTTGCCTCCGGGTAGTCTTTGCCAAACGCCTTTAATGGCTTTATGTCTCGCGAATATATTCTAACTGAGTTCTTGACTTCAACCGCCCAAAAAACATCCCTACCGTAAACAATAAAATCTACTTCACTCCCGGCGCTGGTTCTGTAAAAATACAATCTACAATCCGGCCGGCTGTAATCGATCCAGGCTCTTAGATGCTGAGCTACGAGTCCCTCCAAAGCGGCTCCGCCTATTTCCTCGGGTTTGTCGAGCGGCCCCGACGGGCGCAGGACATTATAAAGCCCGGTATCATAAAAATAGAATTTAGGATGTTGAATTGTAGCTCGCTTCGCCCGCTTGGTGAAAACAGGTATCCTTACAGCCAGCAGCAGGTCTTCAAGGATACGCAAATAACCTTCAACAACTTTTCTTTCCACCACGCATTCGCGCGCTACATTGGTGACGCTTAAAACCGACCCGTGCGAAAAACTAGCGGCTTCAAGAAAGCGGGAAAAATTGCCCACATTCCTTGTCAATCCCTCCATTTGCACTTCTTCTCTGATATACAAATCTACGTACGCTTGGAGCGCCGCTGCGGGATTGCCGCTATCGACTACGACCGGAATCATCCCGTACTTTAAAGCGGCTTCCAGATTGAACTGTTGCTTAAGCTCAGCCGCCATAAAAGGGTGCAAGTATTTGAGTGCGGCTCTGCCGGCGAGTAAGTCCGCCCCCGTTTTTTTGAGCTTTCTGGCGCTGGAGCCGGTGAGAACGAATTGCCAATCCCTTTTTTCTTCCATAAGACTGTGAACTACATCTAAGAGCTCCGGCGCCTTTTGGACTTCATCAATGACAATTACTTTTTTATCGGCGTTCGCATGAACTAATTCACGCAGTCTTTCCGGTCTGGAAATGTACGTTCTGTAGATGTCAGGCAAGAGAAGATCAAGATATAGCTCTGTTTTGGAAAAAGAAAAGGCGCTAGTCTTGCGGCTCTTAACGACCCTTAAAATATTCTACGGCGTTCTTGAAAATCTCGATACCGTCGGGCGGCGCGCCTTCGCCCCGGGTCCAGCGCGGATGTTGGGTCGGGCGGATGAAGACTTCCGGGTGTGGCATTAGCCCGAAGACGCGGCCGGTCGCGTCGGATATCCCGGCGATATCGTCGACGGAACCGTTGGGGTTGATGGGATAATCACCGGGAGAGCCGGCGGCATCGACATAGCGGAGAGCCACCTGGCCGGCGCTTTTAAGGGCGGCCAAACCATCATCGCCGATGACGAAGCGCCCCTCGCCGTGGCGGACAGGCAGATAGATCACATTCTTGAGGCCCCTGGTGAAGACGCATTTGCCGGCGGGGTCCGGTTTTAAATAGACCCAGCGGTCCTCGAATTTAGCCGAGGTGTTGAAGGTCAGAGCGGCTTGTTGCCGAGCCTGGTCACCACCGAGCGCCGGCAGCAGACCCAGTTTGACCAGCACCTGAAAGCCGTTGCAGATGCCGAGCACCAGCTTACCTTGAGAGACAAAATCGGTTATCGGCCCGGCCAGCCGGTGCTTTAGTTTGCGCGCCAACACCTGTCCGGAAGCGATATCGTCGCCAAAGGAAAAGCCGCCCGGCAGCGCCAATATTTGATAGTCGGCCGGCAGGCGCGGCCGCTCGATGATATCGTTGACGTGGACGCGGTCGGCGACCGCGCCGGCCAGCTCAAAGGCGAGCGCGGTTTCCCGGTCGCAGTTGACGCCGGCGGCGAGGAGAACTAAGACTTTAACTTTGCTCATCGGCGTTCCTTAGATTCCCGCTTGCGCGGGAATGACATGGCGAGGCGCGGGAATGACATTTATCAAACCCATTTCAGCGGCTCCTGCCAGGCTTTTTTCAATTCATCAGTACTAATATCAATAACCACGCGGTCGTCCAGGCCGGTGACTACGAGGCGCCCGGTATTTGTCACTTTACCAATCTTCGACCAGCTGGTATCGGCCACTGTGGTCTCGAATTCCCCGGCGTTGGCCGGCTTGACGGTAACGACAAACCGGCTGTTAGATTCGGAAAAAAGACATTCAACATCGCTTAAGAATCCGTCGGTCTTGACCCGGCGCATATTGACGACCACCCCCAACCCGCCCGCGAACGCGGTCTCAGCCAGGGCCACGGCCAAGCCCCCCTCAGAGCAATCGTGAGCCGAGGCGATCAGACGGCGCTTTATCGCCTCGTGGACCGCCCTGTAAGTCGCGGACGCGGCCGCGCCGGCAAAACGGGGAGCCCCGCCCCGGAGACCGGTCAACCCGGAATAGTGAGAGCCGCCCATCTCCACCTTGGTCAAACCCAGCGCGTAGACAAGATCGCCCTCGCGTTTGGCATCCATAGTCACCGCCAGGCCGGTATCTTCAATGACGCCCATCGCCGAGATAAGCAAGGTCGGCGGGATGGCGATGGTGCGACCGCCCAGATCATATTCGTTGTGAAAGCTGTCTTTGCCGGAGATAAACGGGGCGCCCAAAGCGACGGCGGCGTCATGGCAACCCTGGGCCGCCCTGACCAACCGGCCGAGCTTTAAATCGCCGTCCGGGTTATGGTCCGACTTGATCGGGTTGCCCCAGCAGAAGTTGTCCAGAATGGAGATGCGGCCCGGGTCGGCGCCGACCGCCACGGCGTTTCGCACCGCTTCATCGACGGCGGCGGCCGCCATATCGTACGGGTCGATCAAGCCGTATTTAGGGTTGATGCCGCAGGCGACAACGACCCCTTCCGCGGCGTCGGCGCGGGGTTTGAGGACGGCGGCATCCGACGGGCCGTCATCGACCACCCCGACCAGCGGCTTGACGACGCTTGTCCCCTGCACTTCATGGTCGTATTGGCGGATTACCGACTCCTTGCTACAAACGTTTAAGCTACCAAGTATTCTCAGTAAGGCGATCGACGGCTCGATGCTTACCGTCTGGTTGGACGGCGTCTCCGGCGGCTCCCACCGGGCCTCCAGTTCGAGCCGGGGCAGACCGGAGTGAAGCCAATCCAAGTCCAGCCGGGCCGCGACGACGCCGTCATATCTGACCGTTAGATAACCATCGTCGGCAAAAGAACCGATGACCGTCGCCTCGACATCCCGCCGGTTAAAGAGGGCCATAAGCTCATCAATCGTCTCCGGGGCCACGGCTAAGGTCATTCTCTCCTGCGATTCCGAGACCCACGTCTCCCAGGGGTCGAGCCCGCTGTATTTAAGAGGGGCCTTTTCCAGATCCACTTGGGCGCCGCCGCAGAACTGCGCCATCTCGCCAATGGACGAGGAGAGGCCGCCGGCGCCGTTGTCGGTGATGGCCCGGTAGAGCCCCCGGTCGCGGGCGTCTATCAAAGCATCCATCATTTTCTTTTGCACGATCGGCGCCCCGATCTGAACGACCGCCGGCGGGGTCGTTTCCTCGAGCTTGACGGAGGAAAAAGTAGCGCCGTGGATGCCGTCTTTGCCGATACGGCCACCGACCATGACGATCAGGTCGCCTGGCTTGACCGACTTTTCATGGGACGCTGCACCGCCGATGACGCCGGGCATAATGCCGCCGGTCCCGCAAAAGACCAGCGGATTGTAAGTATAGGCGTCGTCAAAGAGAATGGTCCCGTTGACGGTGGGAACACCCATCTTATTGCCGCCGTCTTCAACGCCCTTGCGGACGCCGCGGAAAATTCGCCGCGGGTGGAGAATCCCCGGTGGCAAAGCTTCTTCAGCCATATCCGGCGGGCCGAAACAAAAGACGTCGGTATTGAAGATGAGCTCGGCGCCGAGGCCCGTCCCCATCGGGTCGCGGTTGACCCCCACAATACCTGTTAGGGCCCCGCCATAAGGGTCGAGCGCCGATGGGTGGTTATGTGTCTCAACCTTAAAGACCAGGTTGTATTTATCGTTCAGCCGAACCACGCCGGCGTTGTCGCTAAAAACCGAGACCAGCCAGTCTATCTCTTTAGCCACCGTATCGGTGGCCCGCTTGATATAGGTCTTGAAGAGGCTGTCGATAACAACGGGCTCGGCGCCCGGTTCCGTATAAGTGATGCGGCTGTTAAATATCTTATGTTTGCAATGCTCCGACCAGGTCTGGGCGAGCGTCTCCAGTTCTATGTCGGTCGGTTTATCGGTCAGCCCGACAACCAGGCGCGCCGCGGCTGTTTCCGGACGGGCGAAATAAGCCTTGATGGCCCGCATCTCCGCCACTGTCAATGAGAGAAGGCCGTCGCGGCTGAGACGCTCAAGACCCGCGTCGTCGTCGGGCAAGTCTACCGTCTTTATTTGAGGCTTATGCGCCGACGGCGGGTTAGGCGCCGACCAGGCCGCCCGGGCGTATTCAGCCGAGGCCATTATCTTGTAAGCGTGGATCAACGGATTAGCCAGTACCCCGAGACAAAGGCGCTCGGCCTGCGCCTCGGTCAACCGCCCGGAAATCGCGTAGACAGTCGCGGTCCGGACAAAGTCGCCGGCACCCTCCTGGATTCCTGCTTCCGCAGGAATGACATGGCCACCGGCCCTCCTGACTCCTGACTCCTGACTCCTGACTCCCAGCAAGTCCGGCATATCGGCGATGGCTTCGGCGGTCGTCCGCCCGACGTTGTCGGTGACACCCGGAAGGTAACCGACCTCGATCGCCCAATCGACTCCGGCGGCCGGCGGCGCCCCTAATGAGAAATTCTGAAGGACCGGGTCGGTCAACAGGTCTTGCGCAACCAGGTCGATCCGGTCATCCGTTAGTGGTGCGTCTATATAGTAGACATCCCTGACACTGAGAGCCACGATATTAAGCCCAAGGTCTTGCTCTATCTGCTTTTTTATCGACGGACCGCGAGCATCGAGCGCCGGATCCTTAAAGACGACCTCGACACGGAACATTAATCGACCGCCGCCGGCCATTTGGCGCCGGTAAGCCTCTCATAGGCCTCGACATATTTTCTCCGCGTCCGCCTGATTATCTCCGGCGGCAACTCCGGTCCCGGGGGTTGGCGGTCCCAGCCGGAGTCATCGAGCCAGTCGCGGACGAACTGCTTGTCGAAACTGGGTTGGGACTTGCCTATCTCGTACCCGTCTACCGGCCAAAACCGTGACGAGTCGGGAGTCAAGACCTCGTCGATCAAAATGACATTGTCGCCCACTTTGCCGAATTCAAATTTCGTATCGGCGATTATAATACCGCGACCCGCGGCAAACGCGGCCGCGAAACAGTACAGGTTCAGCGATATCTGCCGCAACCGTCGGGTGAGGTCCGCCCCGACAATATTCTCCATCCGGGCGACGGTGATATTCTCATCGTGCCCCTCCACGGCTTTTGTCGAGGGCGTGAAGAGCGGCTCCGGGAGCATCTGAGACTCCTTCATCCCCTTGTTTTGCCGTTGACCGGAAACGGCGCCGGTGGCCTTGTAGTCGGCCCAGGCCGAGCCGGATAGATACCCCCTGACAACACACTCTATCGGGATGACCTCGGCTTTCTTTACCAGGAGAGTCCGGCCGGCCAGGTAGTCTTTGTCGAGTCCGATATCGGGAAAATCTTTTGTCTTAGCGGAGATCAAATGGTTGGCCGTCAACCCCTGGGTCCGGGCAAACCAAAAGAGCGACATAGCTGTCAGGACCCGGCCCTTGTCCGGGATCAAACCGGGCAGGACAACATCGTAAGCCGAGATGCGGTCCGTCGCCACCAACAGCAGCCGGTCGCCGAGGTCATAGATGTCTCTGACTTTTCCTTGTGAAGTAGGCGCGGTGGACACTATATCCGGCCGACCTCTTTTAAAGCGCGAGCCAGGACCTTCTCGCTCGCCGGGCTCAGCGGCACCAGCGGCAGCCGCGGCGGTCCGGCGGGGAGGCCCATCATCGCCAGAGCCGCCTTGACCGGCACCGGGTTTGATTCGATAAACAAGGCTTTTACCAGCGGCAATGTCTGGTAATGGATGGCTCTGGCCTGAGCCGTCTCTCCGGATATCGCCAGCCCGCAAAGTTCCGTATACTCGCGGCCGATCACATTGGCGACCGCCGAGACGGCGCCATGGCCGCCCAGGCAACAGGAGGCGAAAGTCATAGCGTCTTCTCCCGCCAGCACGTAAAAAGGTTCGGAAAGCCCGGCGGTCGCCCCGATTATCTCCATCGTTTGCGAGAGATCGTTGGCCGCGTCCTTGACCCCGATAATGTTATCAATCTCAGCCAGCTTAAGAACCGTCGCCGGTTCGATGTTGCGGCCGGTCCGCGCCGGGATATTATAAATGATCAGCGGCAAACCGGTGGCCGCGGCAACGGCCTCGAAATGGGCGATCAGCCCGCCCTGCGTCGGCCGGTTGTAATAGGGCCCGACCTGCAAACTGGCGTCGGCCCCGGCCGCCTCGGCATGCTTTGTCCGCTCGATAGCTTCCCTCGTTGAGTTCGAGCCGGTGCCGGCGATCACAGGCACCCGCCCGGCCGTCTCTTCGACTACTATTTCGATAACCCGGTCATGCTCGGCATTGGTTAGCGTCGGCGATTCGCCGGTCGTCCCGCACGGGACTAAACCGTCGACTTTCTCCTCGTCAATAAAGTGGTTTACCAGCTTGCGAAGACCCGGCTCATCAAGGGACAAGTCGTCTTTGAACGGCGTTATCAGCGGCACGTGGCAGCCGGTAAAATCTATAGCCACTTCAATTCTCCTTCAATCGATCGAATATCTTATCTATATTTCCCAGGTACTGGCCCGCATCAAAACAAGTTTCCAGCTCTTCGCTTGAAAGTTGCGCGGCGACTTCCCCGTCGTTAAGTAGATTCTCTTTAAACGCGGTCTTCTCCTGCCGGCTGCGCATGGCGCTGTGCTGGACGAGGCGGTAAGCGTCTTCGCGCGCTAGGCCTTTGCCGACCAGGGCCAGCAGGACACGCTGCGAAAAGACCAGCCCCAAGCTTTTATCCAGGTTGGCCGCCATGTTGTCCGGGTAGACGCTGAGGTCCTTAATGACGACGGTCAATTTGTCCAACATATAATCCAGGAGTATGGTGGCGTCCGGGACGGCGACGCGCTCAACCGACGAATGGGAAATATCCCGCTCGTGCCAGAGCGCGACATCTTCCAGGGCGGCGGTGGCGTAGCCGCGCAACAAGCGGGCCATCCCCGTCAATCGCTCGGTGATTATCGGGTTCCGTTTATGCGGCATGGCCGACGACCCTTTCTGGCCGGCGGCAAACGGCTCTTCCGCCTCCAGGACTTCGGTCCTTTGGAGGTGGCGTATCTCGGTGGCTATCTTCTCGATGGTCGCGCCGACGATGGCGACAGCCGACATATATTGAGCGTGGCGGTCCCTTTGAATGACCTGGCTGGAGACAGGCGCGGCCGCCAGCCCCAGCTTGGCGCAGGCCAGAGTTTCCACTTGCGGATCGATATTCGAGTAAGTCCCGACCGCGCCCGAGAACTTGCCGACGGCTATCTCCCGGCGCGCGGTTTTCAGCCGCTCAAGGTTGCGCCCCATCTCAAAGAACCAAAGCAGGAGCTTTAAGCCGAACGTCATCGGTTCCGCGTGGATGCCGTGCGTGCGGCCGACCATCACGGTATGCTTATATTTTACGGCCTGCTCTTTGAGGACCGCGATCAACTCTTCGACATCTTTAATCAAGAGGTCGGCGGCATCCCGCATCGCCATCGATAGGGCCGTGTCGACCACATCCGACGAAGTCAGCCCGTGGTGGATGAAACGCCCGGCCGGTCCGACATTTTCCGACAAGTTGGTCAAGAAAGCCAGGACATCATGGTGGAGTTCGGCTTCGATCTCCTCTATCCGGTCGATATCGAAAGCAGCCTTCGCCTTGACCTCGGCCGGGACATCGGCCGGAATATAGCCCAGTTCCGCTTGGGCCTCCGTCGCCGCCAGCTCGACCGCCAACCAGCGCTCATATTTGGCGCGCTCTTCCCAAAGCCGCCCCATCGCCGGACGAGTGTATCGCTTAATCACTTGGTTTCCTTACGCGTATCGGCCGGCGCCGCCAGCTCGTCTTTATAGCGCGCCAGACGCTCGGCGATAGCCGGGTGCTTTAAGCCTAAAATCTGCGCCGCCAAAATAGCGGCGTTGGCCGCCCCGCCGATAGCCACCGTGGCCACCGGCACGCCTTTTGGCATCTGCACGATCGAGAGCAATGAATCGAGACCGCCCAGATCCGATGTGACCATCGGCACGCCGATAACCGGCGCCGTTGTGAGCGAGGCTATGACCCCCGGCAGATGCGCGGCCTTGCCGGCGCCCGCTATGATGACTTCCACGCGGCGGGCTCTCAGTTGGTCGATATATAGGTGAAGCGCTTTCGGGCCGCGGTGGGCCGAGATTATTTTTTCCTCATGCGGAATATCAAACGTCTCCAGCATATCCACAGCTTCAACCATGGTCTTGAGATCGGACGAGCTACCCATAACTACCGCCACCAGTGGTCTGGCCATTTAGTCTCCTCTACCCATAATCCCGATATCGCTCCGATACCGCATGCCTTCGAACTTTATCAGTTTGACGGCTTCATATACTTTCTCGCGGGCCTCGGCAAACGAGCCGGCTACCGCGCTCACGTTAAGCACCCGACCGCCGCTGGTAAGCATCTTGCCGCCCTCAAGGCGCGTGCCGGCGTGGAAAATAACCACGTCTTTTTTTGCCGCCTCAACAAGTCCGGTTATCTCCCGGCCGGTCACCGGCGATTCCGGATATCCTTCCGACGCCAGGACCACAGTCAGGCTTTTAGCCGTGGACCAGGGAACGTCGACACCGGCCAGCCGCCCTTGAGCGCAGCTAAGCATCACTTCAACCAGATCGCCGTCGAACAACGGCATAAGCGCTTCCGTTTCCGGATCGCCGAAGCGCGTATTGAATTCCAGCACTTTCGCGCCTGTTTCCGTCAGCATCAATCCCGCGTAAAGAACGCCTTTGTAAATTATGCCCCGCCGGGCAAGGGCTTTGATAGTCGGTTCGAGTATACCAGTGACAACGCCCGCAAGCCCGTCTTCATCCAAAAAGGGCGCCGGGGCAAACGCGCCCATCCCGCCGGTGTTCGGCCCGGCATCGCCGTCGCCGACGCGCTTGTAATCTTGAGCCGGGGGCATAGCCTTTATCGTCTTGCCGTCGACGAACGCCAGCACCGACACCTCTTGGCCGGCCAAAAATTCCTCAATGACCACTTGCCGGCCGGCGTCGCCAAATCGCCTATCTACCAGGCAATCACTGATGGCTCTGCGGGCGGCCTCGAAATCCTCGGCGATTATGACGCCCTTGCCGGCCGCCAAGCCATCGGCTTTAACGACATAAGGGGCCGCCCCGGTCTCAAGATAAGCGACCGCCTCATCAAGGTCGGTAAAAGCCCGGGCGGCGGCGGTCGACACACCGGCCGCCGACATTATCTCTTTAGCGAAGCTCTTGCTCCCCTCAAGCCTGGCCGCCTCCCGGCATACCCCGAAGACCGGCAAGCCGGCGGCTTCGAATTCATCGGCCATGCCGGCTACTAAGGGCGCTTCCGGCCCAATGATCACCAAGTCTACCCCTTGCCGCACCGCCCAGCCAACCAAGGCACCGTCCACAGCCAGAGCCGGCAGACATTCAGCCAACTCAGCGATGCCGCCATTACCCGGAACGCAGTAAATCTTTTCCACCCGGGGGCTTTGTTTAAGTTTCCAAATAAGAGCGTGTTCGCGGCCACCGCCGCCGATGACAAGTAGTTGCATCCAGCTCAATAATAAGTGAAAGGATGTCCGGCGGGAAGAGGGAGACCTTGCGTCGGTGCTTTTATTAGACTAATATGGTCTAATATATTGCGGAGGCCGGCGCCTTCGCGGGATGGGGCCGAATATGGAATTATCACGCAAAACTGATTACGCGCTACGGACCATGATCGAATTATCGGCAGGCGACGGCGACACTACGTCGGCGACCGAGCTCGCGCGACGCACGCAAGTTCCGTATACATTTTTGACAAAAATCTTGGCGGAGTTGTCGGCGCACCGGTTGGTCTCTATCACTCGCGGAAGAACCGGGGGGGCGCGGCTTGCGGTCGATCCCGCGCGGACCACGGCTTTGCAAATCATTGAGACGATTGGCGGACCCATAACTCTTAATCGCTGCGTTGTCGAGGCCGACAGTTGTCCACGGCAGACTTACTGTTCGGTCCACGAGATGTGCTCGACAGCCCGAAAAGGATTGAGAAAATCATTATCAGTTGACCTAAAAACATTGGCGGCAGCGCAAAAGCGCAAACGAGGCGAACCGTCGGCAGAAAATAATTGTAAAATAGGGTAAAAGCGACCCCCGCAAGCACAAGCGCATAGCGCCCGCGTCCAAAGTTCATTGCAAAAGACTCTTCTCCGGTGTCTCCACCGCCGGCGCGTTTTTCTTTAGGTAAGAAATGAGAGCGGCTACCACCCGGCGATCGAATTGGACCCCCTGATTTTTTGTAATCTCAGCCATGGCTTTATCTTGAGTTAAGGCTTTTCGGTAAGCGCGAGTCGACGTCATCGCGTCAAAAGCGTCGGCTACCGCGATTATTCTGCCTTCCAACGGAATACTCTCGTCCTTCAAGCCTTTTGGATAACCTCGCCCATCAAGTCTTTCGTGATGAGTGAAGATACCGGAAGATACATTTTTCCAGGGAAAATCTATATTGGAGATAATTTTAAGGCTCGTTTGCGGGTACTCGCGTATAAGTGACCGCTCCTTAGCGGTCAAGTCGCTTGATTTAGCTATGATCGTTTCCGAAATTCCGATTTTGCCGATATCATGAAGATAGGCGGCGACTTCGATACCTTCAACTTCCTCCCGGGCAAGATTCATTCTGCGAGCAATACCGGTAGCGTATTTAGCCACCCGCGAAGAGTGGCCGTATGTGTAGAGGTCTTTCGCTTCAACCGTGGCCACCAGAGCTTTTACGGTTCTAAAGTAGGTTTTTCGTATTTCTGCAAAAAGTCGGGATCTTTCGATAGCGGCGGCCACATACTCCGCCAAAATGCTTAACAGGCTCTGATCTTCCTGGTCAAACTTCTCGCCTCTTTTTTTACCGCTGACGTTCAGCACGCCGATTACCGCTCCTTTGCACATAAGCGGAACCGTAATAGCCCCGCTATCATTTCCTACTTCGTCCAGGCGAGGGTCATAAGCCGCGCCCCCATGTAAAATCAGGGACCGGCCGGTAGCAGCGACCGTTCCGGCGATGCCTTCGCCCATTCTGATTCTGGTTTTCTTGTTAACGAGACCGCCCATATTCTTCTCTATCTTTGTCACCAGTTCTTGGCGGTTTGATGTGACGAGCATGATCGAGCCCGAACTCGCGCCGGCTATTTCGAGCCCCGTGGTTAGAATCGTGTCCAGAAGTTTGCTTAAACTAAAACCGGCGCCGACATCCACTGTAGTGTGGCAAACCTTACTGAGCTGCGTGAGTCTCTTCTCACGCTCTTGGTAAAAGTCCTTAATCGAGCAAGTCATTTCATTTAATTGCACGGCCAGCTCGTCAATTTCGTCTCCGGTATGGGGAACGGTAATTCGGTGATCGAGATTACCCCCTTTTATCATGCGTGCATCGAGAGACAAATCCCTTATGGGCATTAGTATATTTATGTAGACCAAGATAATGAATGCCGGCGTCCCCAACAGGCTAGCCAGAGCCCACATAAAAATGCCGAACATTACACGCTCTTCGGTCGAACTTAATCTTTTGTCATATTCAGCGGCAACCAAGCGCCGTTTCGCGATTAACTCATCTATTTCTTTAAATAAGCCTGCCTCCATTCGATCAGATTCTTCCCCAGCCTGCAAAAAACCGATTTGCTCGAGATCATAGCTCTTACTCAATTTTTCCAACTCACGCTGAATTTTAGAAAGGTGTGCGGCTTCACCGGGAAAATCGACCTCTTCGCTCGCCAGCGCCATTTGGACTTCAGCGAATTTTTTCTGCCGGCGGGTCTTCAGCCTAAAATCTTCAGTAAATATGTAATCGTGAAATAATACAATCGCTTCGATCATGGTTTGTCTTATGCTCAAAGCCTTAACCAACGAGGCGTTATGAGAAGAAAGTTCTTTCCGCTGGGAGGTCGCATCGGTGTATAGCGCATACCAATAAACATTCGACACCAGCGCGACAGCCGCGACAAAGATGGATATCGCCGCCAACTTATAGCCGAGAGAAACCTTCACTTTCCGTGAAATTTCCTGGATGAACCAAATGACTCGTGATTTGTCTTTTTCAAACATCCGCTTAACCCCGGTTAAAAATGCCGCCGCCGGCCTTGCGATCGGCGATCATGCAATTGCCGCTCCACCAAGCGGCCCTTCGCCCTCTTGAAACAATAACCAGACCATTTGAAATATTAAATCTTATTTGACCGAATTAGTCCAGTTTTAAAAGCAAAAACCCCTTTTAAGCAGGACCTCTGTTGTTTTGGTGATTACGGCTTCTTGTGTATCATCGGATTAGCAAATGGTTTTCTTAAATCGTTTACTACTTAAGCGGCGGCTTCCGCATCAACGAGCCCGGCGCCCTGCTGTTCGGCTGTCAGCCCGGGCAAAGGTTCGGGGGTTATCCCTTTTTCTTATTTGTAAACGGTGCAAGATTAGCGTGGGAATATCGTCTGACCGCGTTTGGGGCCCACCGAGATGAGGGAAAACTTCAGGCCGGAAAGTTCCTCGATGCGGGCGATATAGCTACGGGCGGCCGGCGGCAAGTCGGCCGGCGTCTCGGCCTCGTGGATATCCTCGCTCCACCCTTCATGTTCCTCGTAGACCGGCTCGCACTTATGGAAGATGGTCTGGTGCGGGGGGAATTCATCATATATTTTGCCTTTATAAGCATAGCCGATGCATATCTTGATGGGCGAGAGACCGGTCAAAACATCCAGCTTGGTCAGGACCATATCGCTTAAGCCGTTGATGCGGACGGCATAGCGCAGGATAATCGCGTCAAACCAACCGCAGCGGCGCCGGCGGCCGGTCGTAGTGCCGAATTCGACTCCTACCCGCAACATGTGCTCGCCGGTCTCGTCTTCAAGTTCTGTCGGGAAGGGCCCCGACCCGACCCGCGTGACATAGGCTTTTACGATGCCTGTGACTCTGTCGATGCGCAACGGCCCGACGCCCGCCCCGGCGCAAGCCCCGCCCGCGACCGGCGACGACGAGGTGACAAATGGGTAGGTGCCGTGGTCGAGATCGAGCAA
>JAUXSL010000118.1 GCA_030679975.1 Actinomycetota bacterium | reverse complement strand
AATCCGGACTAATTCCTGCTTGCCGTTGACGACCGCCTTTACCATGCCGCCGCCGGCAGTAGCTTCAATTTGTTCCTGGGCTAGTTCTTCCTGGACGCGGCCCATCTCCGCCTGCATTTTCTGCATCTGCTTCATCATCTTGGCGTAGTTCATGCCCATAGTTTACCTCCTTAGAGAAACGGCCCAAAGCCCCGGATGCAAGCTTGCCCCGTACGTCGATACGGGGGCAGACGAACACCGAGGCGAGGGAGCGTATGTGCGATTACGTGACCGAGCCGAGGTGGAGGATAACACAGTAGACGGGGTTTTCGGTCGTTTCTATCCATCGACCACTTCGGCGCCGAAGCTCTCTTTGATCATATCCAGCACATTCCTCTCGTCCGGTGCGGGCTCCGCCGGGGCCGCCCCATCCGCCGCGCCTTCGCTCAACACCACTGTGAAATCGAGCGACCCGCCCAAAGCTTCGACAAAAACCTCTTTTAACAGCTTGGCGTGCGGCTCTTTTACCAGTTCTTGGCAGGCAAAGGTGGACTTATGTTCAAAAGCGATCATCAAACACCCATCATTTACGCCCTTTGGGCGACCTTCGATTAAATACGCGCCTAAAGAGAGCTTTTTCTTCTTGGCCCGGTTAACGATATCGCCCCAGGCCGCCGTTACTTGCGTGATGTCAATCGGACCGTCGGCTTCCGCCCGGGTTTTGCTCACGCTTTTTACCGGCGCAGCGGTTGATTTTGTTTTTTCAGCCGGAGACGCCGCGACAGCTCCTGAGGAAATATGACCCGCGCCGGCTTCCAGGCGCTGGAGTCGGCTGGAGACCGCCTCCAGCGTCAGCTCTTCATTGCGCATCAACCCCAATAAAGTCAATTCCAACGACAACCGCTGATCGGCCGCCGTTCGCAGGTTCTCATATAAGCGGCTTACCTCGGTCAAAAAACTTCTTATTTTAGGCGCGCCTAAGAACTCGGCCTTCTTGACCATAACCGCAATCGTTTCGTCCCCGGCGTTCACCAATTGTCTTTGCCGCTCAATGCCGCGAACCTGGGCCAGAACAAACAAATCGCGCAAATAGGCCAGGAGAGCCGCGGTGAACTGGCGGAAATCGCGCCCGACTTCCGCCAGAGAGTCCACAAATTCAAAAACCGGGCCGCCGGCGCCGGCCATGACAAGGTCAACGCAAGCCTCGACTACCGCCGCGTCGATAAGACCCAAAAACTTTGTCGCCTCTTCCTTGGTAATCTTCTTGTCCGAGTAAGCGGCTAATTGGTCCAGCATCCCGATGGCATCGCGAAGGCTGCCTTCCGACTGACGGGCTATGATCGTCAAGACATCCGCGTCCACGGCAATTTTTTCCGCCTTTGATATCTTGACAAGATGATCGACCAACGCCGGTGATGGAATGCGGCGGAACTCAAAGTGCTGGCACCGCGATGAAATAGTTACCGGCACCTTGTTGGGATCGGTTGTCGCCAGGATAAAGATAACATGGGCCGGTGGTTCTTCAAGCGTCTTTAGCAAAGCGTTGAAGGCCGGTTCAGTCAGCATATGGACTTCATCGATTATGTATACCTTGCGGCGGCCGGCGGCGGCCGCGTACGCGACTTTATCTCTTAAGTCCCTGATCTCATCGATACCACGGTTGGAAGCGGCATCCATCTCAAAGACATCAAGCGAGGTCCCGGCGACAATGGTGCGGCATGATTCACATTGGCCGCACGGCTCCGGGGTAGGACCTGCCCCGCAATTAACGCTCTTAGCTAATATCTTGGCCGTGCTTGTCTTGCCGGTCCCCCTGGGTCCGGCGAAGAGATAGGCGTGCGCCACCCGATCGGCCTTGATCGAATTCGCCAGAGTCCTGGCGATATGATCCTGACCGACCAGTTGGCTAAAGGTTTGCGGACGCCATTTGCGATAGAGTGAAACGTAGGTCATCTTCCAACTTCCGACTTCCGACTTAAAGGTGACCGTGCACCGGCCTTCGACAATCGGACCCAAGTGATATCCGGGTAGACGGCTCCAGTCAGGCTCCCCCGCGGCACACAGAAGTGCTCGCTTACCGCTGCTTCCTCCCGGATCTGACGGGGTTCACGAATTCCTGTTGCGCGGGACCCGGCTCTCAGCACCACTGGCCCGGACTCTGCTTGAGGCCGAAGACCTCAGGCCGGAATTCAGCCCTGCTATAGCGGATTGCAGGTTCAGGGCACCGCTACCTCCCCACCTAGCACGGTCTATTTCAGTATATTCCGGATTGTCGGAGACAGTCAACGGACGATCGGGAACTCTCTATAAAAAACGACGATTGGGAATAAAGACAATTATGAGCGCGGATATCAGCGGTTTCGTCAGAAATGTCAGACTAGTCAAACTTGTCCTACGGGTCATGGATCTGCCGGATAAGACGATCAAGTTCGAGCGCCAGGCGGGCACAGCCCAGGGGTATCGCTACCCGCTGGCCGAAGAATACCTGGGGGCCAATACCCAGGAGCAGCTTGAGGAACTGGCTGACAATTCGCTCATGGAGCGCCAGTTCGTGGCCAAGGAATTTGGTTGTCCCAAGTGCGGATCTGTAAACCTAAGCCTGAGGCTTCACTGCCCGAACTGTGACAGTACCCAGGTGGAGCGGCAGGACATTATCGAGCACGTCTCATGCGGCTTTCAGGGACCGCAAAGTAAATTCGTCGATAATGTCTGTCCCAAATGCAGCCAGCCCTTGGGGCAAGTCGGGGTCGATTACGTCAGACAGGGGACACAATATGTCTGCCGGAGCTGCGACCAGATATTTCAGGCGCCGATTCAAAAGTTGACCTGCATGCGGGATGATATAAGTTTCAGCGTCAGTGACGCCCCGGAGGTCAGCCTCTATAACTACGGCCTTATGCCTCGTCTTGAGGAAGAAATAAACCGGGCGGTCAACCAGCAGCAGTACATACAGGAAAAAGTCGAGGCTTTGGGGTTTAAGACCCGATCACCGGCAACTATGACCGGCCGCTCCGGTGTCAAGCAAACATTCTTCCTGGTGGCCACGTCCGGGGTCGGATTCATGAAAACAAATATAGTCATGGACATCATCAATACCGGCTCAACCGAGGAGGTCTTTAGCTTGTATGCGAAAGCTATCGATGTCGGCGCCTACGGAGTGTTGTTCGCCGCCATTCCTTCGCTCTCGGATGATGCCAAGAAAGTAGCCGACAGCTATGGGATGACTTACGTCGAGGCCGAAGATATGTCAACGACCGCCGATCGACTGGTCAAGAAATTTGCCGAACTGGTTGAAACACCTGAGGAACGGATGCTGGAGGTATTCGGCGGCCTGGGCAAACAAGGACCGCCGTCGCAGGTGGCTTGATGTGGATATATTAGAAACGATCGCGGCCTGCTTAAGCTCCCTTCGTATCCCACCTCATTTCCTTCCCCCTGATGAAAGCGATGATGGCCGTCCAGCGGATCCCCGCCAGCCAGGTATAGTAGAGAATCATCAAGGGCGCGTAGTAGATTCGAAGCGCCCACTTTTTCTTGTTCGAGAAGAGAGCCGCGGTAAAGATAGACAATACCTCTATGACCAGGTAGAAATAGAGGCTGATCAAAGCTATCTCCGCCAGGTTGACGCCCCGGAAAATCAGGATGAGGATGTAAAAGGGTTTAATGGCTACCAGCAACAGCTCAAGAATGATGGCCTCGGGCAACATGAAGAGCCCGACTTTGCCGAATCGCCGGTTAAAGACCAGGTTCCTATGTTTCATCACCGTCTGAAGCAGCCCCAAGTCCCAGCGGCGCCGCTGATGTTTAAGTTCCGACAGCGTGACCGGCACATCGGTCTTGGCATACGCATAAGGAGCAAAGCCGACCATCCTATGGAGCTTATAAAGCTTCCAGGTAACGTCAAGGTCTTCGGTAATCGTCTCAATGTCGTAGTCACCGATTTGGGCCAGGTAATCCCGATTAAAGGCGCCGAAGGCGCCGGAGATGACGACAACGGCATTGTATATGAGGCTCTGCCAGGCCCGGCCCAACTCCATGGTCTTCAAATACTCCAGCTCCTGGAGCCTGACTAAAAGATTCCGGCGCGACGCAAAAACCTGGATGTTCCCGCCGGCCGCGGCTATACGCGATTGACGCAGCGGCTGGACTACTTCCGCGACGGCATCGGGCTCCGGGGGCGTGTCGTCATCTATTACCACAATTACCTGGCCTGAAGCATAGTTTAAACCGAAGTTTATCGCCCCGGTCTTCCTGCCTGAGCTCGTCGCGCGGCGCACCAGGTTAACCCAATCGAACTTAGCGACTTTTTCAGCGGTATCATCGGTTGAGCCGTCGTCTACGACAATGGTCTCAAAATCAGGATACCTGCTCGCCCTTATCTTTCGCAGCGTTTCCTCAATGACCTCGGCGCCGTTATGGACCGGTATGATGATAGAGACCTTGGGGTGATATGGGGGTTCCACCAACCTGGCTAGATCGATATTGGCGGCCTGCAGCCTGTTTCTGAGACTGGAGACCTGGGATAATGCCCGGTCGGCGGCGTTATTGTCCCGCACTTCTCGAGCCCGCGCGAGCTCTTCCCGCGCCCGCCCCAGTTCCGGTTCGAGTAGCTCGACTTGGGACTCGGCAAACCTTATCCCTTTAAGCCGGCGGCGCCGGGCGCGCCCGTATTTTAGATGGCTGCCGGTCAGACCGACCGTCCGAATCAAATAGCCCCAACCAAAATCAAATATCAAGCCCGGCGCCAGGATAACAGCCCACTCGGCCGCGCGAACCTGGGCGACCGGTCCCCAGAAGATCTCATATAGTATATGAATAGCGTCTCCTTTTTGCTTGATGTATTTAATACCCAATAGTCGCGTCGCTCTTGTCCGGAAGGGCCGATTGATTTAATATTTAACAGCTGGAAGCCTGTCTAAGAGAATACTTAGGCAGGCTCTAAGGAGAAGTGGCCGAGTCGGTTGAAGGCGCTCGCCTGCTAAGCGAGTAAGGGGGTTAAGCCCTCTTCGAGGGTTCGAATCCCTCCTTCTCCGCCAGAGCACACCTCAGGGTCATCTGCTGTGCTCTACCCCACAAAGCACAATCCGCTTTGCGGGGGCCCCGGGGAGATGTTACGCGGGTTCTCGTCGGGTCACGGATCTAGCCTTGCATCTGATCCCTGAGGTGTGCTCTGGTCTTTGTTGACGAGGGGTATAGAACCCTTGTAGGGTTATATTGTTCGCGCTCGTAGCTCAGCGGATAGAGTACAGGCCTCCGAAGCCTGGGGTCGGGAGTTCGAATCTCCCCGAGCGCGCCGCGCCGCTTAAGCGGCGTCGAGAGCCGAGAAATGGTTCAAGGCTCGATCGGGTTTGATTTACCACTGTCCGATATAGCTTTGCTGGGCTATGTTGAGGTCGGCGCCTCCGCCGAAGTCGACACGGCCATCCTGGTAAATTTGGGCTCGCGGTTCTTTTTGCCCGCTGCTCCAGGCCGCGGCCTGCCAGCCGTATTTAGCAGTCCCGATATCGAAGCTATGATTGACGACGGAATAAGAGCCGTAAACGCCGACTCTCGATGCCCCGACAACCGACGCGGCGCCCTTTAAATAATCGTCGATCGTACTGAGTTGCTGCGGCGTGTTCTCAAAGTCCACCGCAAAATAAATAGGCGCGTTCGCGGGCTGTCCCAGCGCGTTCGCCTGCGCAAGCGCGGCTGTAGCATCGGCCACGCCGCCCGGAGCTCCGGACAACGCCCTGGTCTGTCCGGTCTCCCAGACAGTTACGATAGGCAGACCCTTAGCTTTGAGATCAGCCGTCTCCGGAGCGCTTAGGTTTTTGCTCGTATCAGTCGAAAGATAACGCGCTACAAAACGATAGTTGTGCCCGACAATGTCCGAGCTGGCCGGATGACTCCATGCATAATCGACCCCGACGGTATTTGTGAGGTCTCCCCCCGGCGGAGCCGGCGGAGCCGGAGTCTGCGCCGGTTGTTGGGGCGCTGCCGGCGGCTGTGGCTGCGGCGCAGGCGGTGCAGCAACAGCAGTAACTGCCGTTTTCGTTGCTTTCGGTTTCGCCAAGGCCGTCTTGCGGCTGCGAAGTCGCGGTAGCGCATGGCGTTCGGCGACCTTGCCCGCTTTTAATAAAGACGCAAGCTGTTTTGCGGGACCATTTGTATTGTTAATGCCCGCGCTTGAGCCTTGTATATAGGGAACGGCGAGCATGAGAAGCCCTAAAGCCGAAACCGCCGCGGCCCGGGCGACAAAAGCCCTTTCACGCTTGGAACTGGTTATTATTCTGTCCATCACGCGCTTAGCGACGATATATACTGGTGATGCTTTAAGCCGGCGCGAGATTTTTTGTGTTTTGCTATCCATTTAATCACTTCTTTCGGAACTATCCTGTGAAATGGCGGAAAGCAACCATGCAAAAAAGTGGCTTGAAGAAAGGATTTGTTGCAAACAAACGCGGATGTTTTGCCCCGTTCTCAGGGGACCACGAAGATTAGAAGCAACAAAAACCGACTTTTTTGATAACCGGCCCTTTGTCAAAAGCGACTTTCTGTGCCGGTCACAAGATGTTCGGATTTAGTTGTATAGGTCAGTCTAGGGTGTTTATCGCGTATGTCAAGCGGACGGGAGCGATCGACGCGCGGACCGGACCTTCAAGCGGAACCTTTTGTCGGCTTTCGGTTCTCGGCGCCGCAAAGCGGCGCTGCGGAGGGAGGGGGATTCGTCCCCGTCGCGAGCCTGGCGCATAAATCGCGCCCTAGACGGCTCGCTCGCCCCTCCTAAGGAAAAACCACAGGACACCTCGGGGATCAGATGCAAGGCGTGCAAGGGGCAAGGAGGGGAGCGTACAAGTAGGTACGTGAGACCCGACGAAGACCCGTAGCGCAACGCCGCAGATGACCCTGAGGTGTTCTGTGGCGGAGGGAGGGGGATTCGTCCCCGTCGCGAGCCTGGCGCATAAATCGCGCCCTAGACGGCTCGCTCT
>JAUXSL010000112.1 GCA_030679975.1 Actinomycetota bacterium | reverse complement strand
TCATCGATCGCTACCCGGATGGCGTGGGCCGATTCCGGCGCCGGCACTATACCTTCGCTCTTGGCAAAGGTGAGGGCCGCCTCGAATACCGGGTTCTGGTGGCAGGCAACCGCCTCGATCAATCCGCCTTTATACAAAGCGCTAATGATCGGCGAGTCGCCGTGGTAGCGCAGGCCCCCGGCGTGTATTGCCTCGGGGATAAACTCATGTCCCAAGGTGTACATCATAAAGAGAGGCGTCATGCCGGCGGTATCGCCGAAGTCATAACGACATTCGCCTTCGGTCAGCGTTGGGCAGGCCTTTGGCTCGGCGGCGACGACCCGGAGACTCTTGCCGGCGAATTTATCCGCCAGGAACGGGAAGGCCAACCCGGCTAAGTTGCTGCCGCCGCCGCAACAGCCGATGACTACATCGGGGTAATCGCCGGCAATTTCAAATTGCTTCTTTGTTTCCAGGCCGATCACCGTTTGGTGGAGCAGGACGTGATTTAAGACGCTGCCTAAAGAATAATGAGTGTCCGGTTTTGAAGCCGCGTCTTCCACGGCCTCACTTATGGCCATGCCTAAACTCCCCAGCGAATCCGGGTCAACCTCCAGGACTTTGCGGCCGTATTCAGTCAAGTTGCTGGGGCTGGCGACGACCTTGGCGCCCCATATTTCCATCAATGAGCGCCGGTAAGGTTTTTGGTCATAACTGACCCGCACCATATAGATCATGCACTCAAGGCCAAAATAATTGCAGGCCAGGCTGAGCGCGCTGCCCCATTGGCCGGCGCCGGTTTCCGTCGCCAGTCTCTTTATGCCTTCTTGCTTATTATAATAGGCCTGGGCGATGGCGGTGTTCGGCTTGTGGCTGCCGGCTGGGCTGACGCCCTCATACTTGTAATAGATCTTGGCCGGCGTACCCAGGACCGCTTCCAGGCGATGCGCCCGAAACAACGGGGTGGGTCTGTAGAGGGCGTAGATATTAAGCACCTCTTCAGGGATGGGTATCCAGCGGTCGGTGCTTACTTCCTGGGCGATTAGGCCCATTGGAAAAAGCGGCGCCAGGTCGTCCGGACCGGCCGGCTCCTTTGTTCCCGGATGGAGCGGCGGTTCCATCGGCACGGGTATATCGGCTAAAATGTTGTACCATTGTTTAGGGATGTCTTTCTCGCTCAGCAGGATTTTCGTGTCGGCCATTATCTCCTCCTAATCTTTCCCAAGTAGTTCTTTAACTTTAGCGGTTATGTTATCGCTGGCCATAAGCGCGGTGCCTACAAGCATACCATCCGCGCCCTTGTTTTCCAATCGCTCGACATCGTCGCGAGTGAATATCCCGCTTTCCACGACGATGGGCCGGTCGTGTGGGATACCCTCGAGCAGCTCATAACTAACGTTCAGGTTGACCTTTAGAGTATGAAGGTCGCGGTTGTTGATACCGATGAGATCGGTTTGGCTGGCCAGGACCCTATCGAGCTCTTGCTTATTGATCGCCTCTGTCAGGACCTCCATCTCAAGCTTATGGGCCTGCTTTATTAGCTTTTTCAGCTCAAGGTCGTCAAGTGCGGCAGCGATGAGTAAGACGGCATCGGCGCCGTTGGCCCGCGCCATGTAAAGCTGGAATTCATCGATAATGAAGTCTTTACAAAGAAGCGGCAGGCCGCAAAAGGCCCGGGCCGCCCGTAAATGGAGCCAGCTTCCGCCAAAAAAATCAGGTTCCGTTAGGATGGAAATGGCTGATGCGCCGGCGTCCTCATAGGCTTCGACCACTTCCACTAACGGGGTATCCGCCCGGATAACCCCGAGTGACGGGGAGGTCGATTTAGCTTCGGCGATCAGGCTAGTACCGGACTCTTTAACCACGGCGGACAGGGATAGGGGAATCTCCATTTTCGAGTGCAGTCGAATCCAGTCTTGATCGACGGTCTGCTTATCTTTGGCGACCGACTCCCGTCGGGCGGCGACTATTTTATTCAGGACTGACTCCGTCATGGCGTGTTGGTGAAATCGATCAAGCCCGCCAATTTATCGGCGGCGGCGCCTGAATCCAGAGCGCGGGCCGCCAACTCGAGGCCGTCGGCTATCTTGGCCGCCAGGCCGGCGGCGACAAGAGCGCCGGCCGCGTTTAGCATGACTATATCGCGAGCCGGCCCGTCTTGACCGCCTAATATGCCTTTGGTTATTTTGAGATTTATTTCGACCGAACCGCCTTTAAGGCTATCCGGAGCAGTTCTGACCAGGCCAAAGTCCTCGGGGCATATCTCATAGGTAGTTATCAGCCCGTCTTTGACTTCGCTGATGCGGGTCGACCCGGCGGTCGTCATCTCGTCCAGGCCGCTGCCGTGGACGACCAGCGCGTGCTCTGTGCCGAGTTCCGCCAGCACGCCCGCCATCGTCTTCGTGAGGTCGGGATGGTAGACGCCTAGTATCTGAAACGGGGCGCCGGCCGGGTTTGTCAGGGGCCCCAGGACATTAAAGACGGTCCGGACGGCGATCTCCTTGCGCGGCCCGATAGCGTATTTCATGGCTTTATGCAGAGCGGGCGCGAAGAGGAAGCCGATACCGACGATGTCGATGGCTTCGGCGACGGCATCAGGCTCGATATCGAGTTTCACGCCCAGCCCTTCCAGCAGGTCGGCACTGCCGCAGGCGCTTGAGACGGACCTGTTGCCGTGCTTGGCCACCGGCGCCCCCGCCCCGGCGACAACGAAAGCCGCGGTGGTTGAGATATTAAAGGTGTGCGACAGGTCGCCGCCGGTGCCGCAGGTATCGACAACTCCCCGGGCCCGGGGCTTGATGACGACAGCCTTGGCTCGCATGACTTCGGCGAAACCGGATATCTCGTCAACGGTCTCGCCTTTCATACGCAAGGCGGTTATCAAAGCTGATATCTGGGCGTCGGTCGCCCGGCCGGTCATGATCTCGTTCATCGCCGCGGCGGCCTCCGCCCGGGTAAGGTTCCCGCCCTCGACCACCGTCTTTATCGCGTCCGTTATCATCTGCTCACTCCCTTTGCTAAGCGTCTAGAAAGTTTTTTAATATCTTTTTCCCCTCGCCGGTCAAAATCGATTCCGGGTGAAATTGAACCCCTTCCACCGGCAACTCTTTATGGCGCATCGCCATGATCGTTCCATCATCGGTTTCAGCCGATATCTCAAGTATAGCCGGCAAAGTTTCACGTTCAACAATTAATGAGTGATATCGGGTTGCTTCGAACGGGTTGTCGACGTCTTTAAAAATGGTCCGCCCGTCATGCTTGATCATCGATGTCTTGCCGTGGACGGGATATTCACCGCGGATGACGTTGCCCCCAAAGGCGACGCCTATAGACTGGTGGCCCAGACAGACGCCGAGTATCGGTATTTTGCCGGCGAATTCCCTGATCGCGCGGATTGAGACGCCGGCTTCCATCGGCGTGCGGGGGCCCGGAGAAACGACGATTTTGTCCGGAGCTACTTTAGCTATTTCAGCCACGGTTATCTTATCGTTTCTATAGACCACGAGATCGGCCCCGAGTTCGCCCAGGTACTGGACGAGGTTGTAAGTGAAGGAATCGTAATTATCGATTATTAAGATCATAGGTTCTGCTCCGCAATCTTTATCGCGCGCAACATGGCCGTCGCTTTATTGACCGTTTCCTGGTATTCAAATTCCGGGTCGGAATCGGCGACCACGCCGCCGCCCGCCTGGACGTAGGCGACACCGTCCTTAATGACAATTGTCCTGATGGTGATGCCGGTGTCAAGGTTGCCGGTGAAACTGACGTATCCGAAAGCGCCGGCATACGGCCCGCGCCAGGTCGGCTCAAGCTCATCGATTATTTCCATCGCCCGGATCTTGGGAGCGCCGGAAACGGTGCCGGCCGGAAAGGCGGCCCGCAGAGCGTCAAAAGCGGTTTTATCATCCTTTAGCTCGCCGCTGACCTGGGAGACAATGTGCATAACATGAGAATAACGCTCGATAAACATTAAGTCATCGACTTTCACGGTGCCCGTTTTGCTGACCCGGCCAAGATCATTCCGGCCCAGGTCGACCAGCATGATATGCTCCGCGCGCTCTTTAATGTCGGCCAATAATTCCGTCTCCAACGCCTTGTCTTCATCGGCGTCGGCGCCCCGGCGGCGGGTGCCGGCTATCGGGCGCGTGATAACGTGCCTACCATAAACCTTAACTAGAGGTTCAGGTGATGACGCTACCAAGGTCAAATCGCCGAATCTTAGGTACCCTAAATAAGGGGATGGATTTATTATTCGCAGCACCCGGTAGATGTCAAACGGGTCTGAGCTGGTCGGCAAGGCGAACCGCTGCGAGGGCACGACCTGTAAAATATCGCCGGCATGTATATATTCTTTGGCTTTCGCGACTGCTTCAAGATAGGCGTCCCGGCTGAAATTAGCCTCTATCCCTTCGAGCGAGACCTTGATATCGGCAGCTATCGGTTTGGCGGCGACCGGTTTTTCCAGGCGGTGGATTATCTCCTCTATTCGCGCCAGGCCCGCTTCCCAGGCGGCTTCCGGGTCTTGGCCGACGCGTGTATTTAAAAGTACCTTTAAACTATGTTTTAGGTGGTCGAAAATGACCAGGATGTCGGTGAAGACGAAAAGCAAGTCGGGAAGGCCGAGGTCGTTCGCGCCGGTGCGCGGGACGTCTTCGAAAAATCTGACCGCATCGTAGCCGACGTAGCCGACAGCGCCGCCGGAGAACGGCGGCAAATCGGGCACGGGGGCTTGACGATACCGGCCCAGCAGGTCTTCAAGGACCGTCAACGGATCGACGACATTGGAAAATGTCGCTTTTATCTCACCGCTGACGGTTACCCGGTTCTCTTTGCCCAGTACCGTCAGGAAGGGGTCGATGCCGATAAAAGAGTAGCGCCCCAAAGTCTCGCCGCCCTCGACGCTTTCCAGGAGGAACGAATCGGCCCCCCGGCCAAGCTTAAGGAAAGCGGAGACAGGCGTATCGACATCGGCCACTATCTCCCGGTAAAGAGGGATCAGATTATAGTCATTGGCTAATGACAGAAACTCGTCTTTAGTCAGTGAGTACATTTCTCCGCGCCTTCAATTCTTTTTTTACGTCATCTAAGCTCAGGCCCCGCCCGGCCAGCATGATCATTAAGTGATAAACCAGGTCCGCGCTTTCAGAGATCACGCGCTCATCGGTTTCACGCCGCGCCGCCTCAACTACTTCACCGGCTTCCTCCGATATCTTAGCTAAGATCCGCTCTTGCCCGGCGCCGAGGAGCTCGGCGGTGTAGGAACCGCTCGTCTTGTCCGCTTTGCGCCGGTCTATGACCCCTTGAAGCTCGTCCAGGATGTCCGGACCCGCTTCGATGAATCGCGGCGGGTCATTGCCGACGTCTTTTTTTTCCGGGGACATCTGCCGGTAGAAACAACTGCGGTTGCCGGTGTGACACGCGGCCCCGCCTATCTGTTCCACTAAGACCAGATAGGTATCCTCATCGCAGTCGTAACGTATCTCTTTGACTTTTTGGGTGTTGCCCGAGGTTTCGCCTTTGTTCCAATATTTTTGGCGGCTGCGGCTCCAAAACCAGGTTGTGCCCGTCTCCTTAGTCAGTCGCAAAGACTCCTCGTTCATGTAAGCCAGCATCAAGACCTCGCCGGTCTTATAGTCCTGGATTATCGCCGGAATTAAATTCTCACTCATCGATCCTCCTAATAAAAAAATCCGCAATCTCTTGCGGATTGATCGGACTTGAAGCTCTTTAACCAACCCCGGCATCTTGAGAGCTTTAAACCGGGCTGACTTGCCGAAACAACAAGCGCCGGACGCCCAAGCCGCAACGGGGCGAGCGGTCGCCGATGATCTGTCCCGCCACCGCCGATGCCAGGGAAAAAGCGATCGACCAGACGGGCAGGTGAAAAGCGACGCTGCGCAGGAGTATCAGGAATAGAACCGGTAGGTGGATAGAGAGAAGCCAGGCCACAGAGAACTTACGGGTCAGCCTCCGATAAGAGCCAAAAGGGATGTTTAAGGCAGTACCCACGATTACAAAGACGATAAGTTTTTCGGCCAGAATCATTTCTATCAGCCCCGGACTTGAATTACTATAATGATTTTACCTGCTACTTAGGGCTTCAGGCAAGAAGAAGTTTAAAAAACGGCCGCGGCCGCGGCGCCCGGGTCGCATACCGGCAGGTATCTGGCGCCTGTTCTGAAAGCCTGATCGCGCCTGTCTAAAGCCGTCTCTCTTTACAGATGGGCGGCCGCTCTGGTATTTTTAAGCTCTGATGAGGAAGGTCACATGCTCTATTTTATCGTCTTCGCCGGCTTAACGATCGTCGCCGTCGCCGCTCTGTTATATTTCAAATATCCGGGCTCCGTCAGCGAAAGGACGGCCGAGCGGATGGCCTTCGGCGGCATCCTCTTGGTGTTGGTCGCCGTGGTTGTGGGCCTGCTCTTAACCCCGGCCTCCAAGTCCCCCGAAGCGAAAAAGTTCAAGCAATCCCTCAGGCCTTTTGAACAAAAAGGCGCTTTTAAGCCGGAAGAGGTCTGGCCTCCGACATACGGCAACTCGACACCCGAACCGCCCCAGCACGAACGCGCGGTGGTCGAGCCGGCCAACAAAGACGCCGTTAGCGATCCCGCCGCCGTGCCGATAGGCGGAGAGCCTGACCCCGATCCGCCGCCCGCCAATCCCATGCGGGTGATTCTCGAACCTTTGGGAGAAAATATCGCGCCCGGCATTGTATTCGCGCACGGACGCGTTGAAGGCGGCGCCGAACTGCCTCTAAGCATGGTCAATGGTTTCCTGAGCACCAACGGCAGCGACGTCTGGGTCTTGAATGAGGGTACCCTGGAGCCGCCGAGCGGATTCCGCATTCACCTGAACCTCGAGCCCAATGCTCGATACGCGCTTAAGGTTAAAGCCACTGATAGGGTAGGGGCTTACATTGAAGCGGGACCCTTTGAGTTCTCGACCGGCCCGGCGCAGTAGGCCGTTGGCTCAATAGGTCCGATACTCGGGGTGGCAGTCGTACATCTCGCAGTCGCCCCCGTTGGCGTAAGGCCGCCAGGCCGCCCGGCCGTGCTTATGGCAGTCGAAGCAGTTCTGACCGACGAAGGTGGTCGGCGCAGTGCCGTTGTGGCCGCTTGAGAGATGGCAGGACAGGCACTCGGCATGGAAATCATCGACCGTCCCCTGATGGCAGGATGAGCAAAGCGAGTAGGCGCCGTTTCCGTTTTCGCTGGTCACGGTAACCGCGTTGCCGTTGACGTTTTCCTTAAAATGCCAGACGTTTCCCGAGCCGTGCTGGTCGTGACAGATCTGGCAAGGGATAGCGGCGGCGGCGCGGCTGTAAGGGCTTTTAAGCGCCAGCTTGCCAACCGGCCACGGCATTTCACTGCCGCCGCTGTAATCGTACCGCTGCGCAGAACCGACCCCGTCGCCGTGGAAATCATTCTGGTAAGCGGAGGCGACATTTACCAGACCGGGCGGCATAGTTGTGCCTGCCGGTGGGTTGTTGTCGTGACACTTGTTGCAAAAGCCGCGGTAATCGACCGTCTGAACACTGGGGGCGGTGACATCAAAGGCGTCAATGTTGACATGGTAGCCGCTTGAAGACGGGTTCGCGAGTTGGGGGACCCTTATCTTGATGGTGTGGCTCCCCGTCCCCAGTCCGTCTTTAGTGTAAACGGCGACCTGCCAAAGATTGATGGGAGAGTATAAGTCGACATACTGCTGAAAAACATTGTCGATAGAGACCTCGGCGATCCCCTGAACCGTACCCATCATGCTGATCCAAACTACCTTGCCGCCGGTAAACGTCAGCGTGGCGGTGGCGCCGTTGGCAAACGAGAATTTTCTTTGTCCCCCGCTGGCGTTTGAATCCGAGACGGAAGACCAGGACCCGCTGTAGGCTATAGCCGGGTCGGCTTCTTGACTCCGGCTGACGCCGCCGCCGATGATAGTGGGCGCCGGCGTGAATGAGTTAGCCTTATTGTCCGGGTCTATCGTTTTGGAAGCGCGATTGTTAAGGTGCGGGTTGTGGCAGCCGATACACTCGATGGCCGAGTTGACCTGCGTGGCGTCGTCCACATTATGCTTGGCCGTATTGCCGGCCAATAGGTTGAATCGTTGATAGATGTTGACGCCCGTCTCGGAATTTGGTCCCGAGTGGCAAGCGCCTCCGCCCCCGCCATAACAGAGGCTCTCCTCAGGCAAAACAGTCAATTTGGCGACTGGGGCGCCGCCGCCGTTGTCGATACCGTGAACGTTGTGGCAGTTGGCGCACTCCCCGACCGCGTAACCGCTGAACTGGGCTGCGCCCGCGTGTTGCGATTGCGAATACTGGGTTTGTTCCCGATAGGCGTAGTTGGCGGGCTTGGCGGGGAGGGCGTCGTCATCATGGCATTTAAAGCAGAGATCCGCGCGCGAGACTCGGAGGTAGTCTGTGGCGCCGGCCTTCCCGTGCGGGTTGTGGCAATTGCCGCACATGCCGCTGTCAAAGTCGGCGTCCGGGTATCTCGTCAGCGCCTTGCCCGAGCTTCGATTAGTTAGCGAATGTTTTACTTGATCGAAGAGCGGGCCGCCGCCGAATTTGGGCGTGTTTGCCCTCGATACGTTATGGCAGGCAAGGCATAAGGTATTATCATTGCCGCTCACAGTGTGAGTTGTGTCTTCGGGATCCAGCACCTCGCCGCGGAGCGATTTCGGCCGCGATGAGGTCATCTCATAGGTATGGCAACGCCGGCAGCGGTCCAAGTCGGGGTAAGGGCCGGCGCCGGACCGCAGTTCGGTGTCGTGGGGCGTGCCCACGAAATCGGTGAGATGATCGCCGCCGACGGCTGTCGTGCCCGGGCCATGGCAAAGCTCACACGCCGGCCCCCCTGTAGGCAGCTTTATGGTCGGATCGACCTTTAACTTGTAGACGTTAACTGCTTCCGCTCCGGAGGCGGCGTTGCTGTAGAAGTAGAGGCTGTGGGTGCCGACAGGCGCTGTCAGGGACGTGGAATAAGTCAGCCAGGAGCCGCCGGTCGAGTCCCATTGATAATATGTGACTCCCGTTTCGCTACGCGTCAAAGTAATCGTGGGGATCGTCCGGTACCAGCCTTCGATATTCTCCGGCCGTGCAGGGTCCACTTGGATGTTTGTTTGCACCGTGGCCCAAGCCTGTCCGGCCATGAGAGCGTAGCCAATTACACCGACTAAGACTGTTGCTACAAGGTGTTTCCGCATACTGCACCTCCACCGCGACAAGTGAGCGCTAATGCTATGCTAGCGTTTACCCAGTTAACGGTCAAGTGAAACCAGTCCCGGTGCCGGCGCCGGCGATATGCTATTATTTACTTTGAGAATGTAACCACCAAGGACCACCATAAACTAATAATGAACAATAACCCGGAAGAGCCGCCTCGACGATACAGCCCTCGCTCGCTATTAGAATTACTAAACGGGCCTCGCCGGTTCAGGTTGGCTCTCTACCTTGGAGCCGCCATAATTGCCTTGCTTTTGATTTTTGCCGTAACGATGCCGGTCACATCAAATCCGATAGTCTGCGGCTTCTGCCATAACATGACCCAGGAGATCAACGCCTGGAAAAAATCTTCTCACGCCCGCATCACTTGTTATGCCTGTCACGGCGAACCCGGGTTGGTGCCCATCTTAAAAGAGTATATAGTCGGCGGCGCCACCGGTTTTATCAAACAAGTCACCGGCAATTATGAAAAGCCGATCGGCGCCAACAGCGAACCGAGCCGCGAACCGAGCCGCGAACCGAGCCGCGAGTCGTGTCTGCGCTGTCATTCACCGGCAACCCGAAAATTCACCGTGACCAAAGGCCTCACCATGGATTCGACCGCCCCCGTCAAACACCTTGCAGCCGGGGTCTACTGCCCGGTCTGCCATGACCGGGTGGCCCATAAAGCGGTTGATGAAGTTAGCCTGGCCTCAAGCTCCGGGCACAGATATATCGACGGTCTGGATATGTTCAAGGACTGTCTCCGTTGCCACCACGCCAAGCAGGCCTATAAGGCGCCAAACGGACACAAGGCGCCGACCAAATGCTCCACCTGCCATAACAGTGAGTGGAAGCTAAAACCCGACAGCCACGATGATCCGGCCGTGTGGAAAGATCAAGGTCTTCACGGCCGGACAGCCAGAAAAGATATTAATTACTGCATGAACTGTCATGCCGGCCGTGCCGAAACCGGCGTTAAGGAATGTTTCGAATGCCATGGTGTATCAATGCCTCATCCAAGCAACTGGCGTAAAATACATTTTAAAGTAGCGGCTCAGATTGGGTGGGAACGTTGCGCCGTCTGCCATACGTCTGCCGGCCAATTCTCGTGTAACGCCTGCCATCATCGCCAGTTTGGGGCGCCCGAGCCGTGGCTCATCGACCGGCTGGGTCAAAGCCAACACCCGGCGGTGGTCCGTCGGGAAAGCGTAACCAAGTGCCTTACCTGCCACAAGCCGCAGTTCTGCCCGAGATGTCATATTGGCGGGCTTGACGATCACGAGAAATATAGACAAGTCTATATGTTAAGGGAGAATCAATGAAGTCCGCCGCTGCCGGGAAGAGAGCAAGAGGGTCGGATAGCCGTTATACGATTATGTTTACAGCTTTGTTGGCGCTTGTAACAACTTTGATTTTCTTAATCTCTATTTGGTCCAATGACGACTATATTATCAAGCTGCCTCTGTTGTCGTCGGGAGTGCTCGGGATCACGGCTGTGTGGCTGATCACGAAGCTTCAGGAACGAAAGCTTGAGCTTATTCACAGCCCCCTCAGTCTCTGGATACTGTTTTTCCTCGCAGCCGTCGCAATCGCGACAGCGTTTTCGATAGATCGAAACGTCAGTCTCTGGGGACAATACACAAGGTACGAGGGGTTAATCGCTTACGTTTCCTATGCCGGCGTTTTTTTTCTGGCGCTGCAGCTGGCGCGTCGCCTCGATCAATTTCGCCAAATGGCCCTAGCCGTCGCCGTGGCAAGCGGACTGATCTCCTTGCTCGCGATTATCCAATATTTCGGCTATGCCTTCCTGGCCCGGCAACCGGGTTCTTTTGAAGGGGGCCGCGCCTTCGCTACATTTGGAAATCCGGTTATGCTCGGAGGATTTCTCGTGTTGACCCTTCCTTTCGCTCTATATATGTTCTTGTCCGAACGGAGCGTCTACGCCTGGGCGTGGTTAAGTAACGTCGCCCTGATCTTGCTGGCCGTAGTTGTGACTTTTACACGCGGAAGTTGGCTGGCCTCGGTTGCCGTTATTTTTGTCTGGTTATTATTATGCCGTAAACAACTCTCCGGGTTGCGCAAATGGCCGATGCTGTCGATATTGCTTGTCATGTTATTGTTTGGACTTGCTTTCTTAACTTTGAAATCGCCCACAACAATGACTCCCGGGCAACGATTGGCTACCTTGCTGGAACCCGAAGCAGGCAGCGCCGGATCTCGTATCGAGATATGGAAAAGCGCGCTTACAGTCATTAAAACGCGACCCATAATCGGCACCGGCCCGGACACATTTTCCTATGATTTTTTGAAATACAAAACGGCCAAATATGCCCGCCAATGGCCCGAAGGCACCGTTACCGATAACGCTCATAATTATTGGCTCCAACTTGGCGCTACCATCGGCCTAGCGGGGCTGGCGGCTTTCGTCGCGATTATGCTTGTCTTTTTTAATACAGTAAGAACCGAACTGCGCCGGGCAACGGACCAGCGGCGAATCGTTTTTGCCACCGCCGTTGCGGGCGTCACAGGCTATTTGGTTCACATGACTTTCGCCGTCGGCGATATTCCTACGAACGCTTTGTTTTGGTTAACCATTGGGGTTACAGCGGGAATATCGGCGTCCGCGCGGCCGGCGTCTTCCGACGCCGGCCGTTCACGAACGATAGTAACGGCCGCCGCCATAATCAACCTAATTGTTCTGGCGCTTTTACTCGGCTCTCAGGCACAGGCATTGGTGGCCGATTGGCACTACGGACAAGCTGAAGCGGCCATGAATGCGGATTATGTGGAGTCGGCAACAGGCAGTTACGCAAAGGCTGCTGAGATTTATCCCAGAAGCATATACCTCCAAAGCTTCGGCGAGAACTTGCTGCGACAGTTTCAGAACGACCCTCAAAACAGCCGGACCGCCGGGCGTGCTATCGACGTGTTGATAAAAGCAAAAGAACTCGCGCCGCTGAATACGGACGCGCGGCTGCTGCTGGCAAATGCATACAGACTGGCGGGACAGACAGATTCGCGGTTTCTAAAACTTGCGCTTGTTGAATTACGACAAGCGGAAAATCTCGACCCTCTCTCCGGGGATATTCAAGCGCTTTTCGGCATAACATATGCTCAGCTCGGGATGGAAAGCGAGGTATTGGTGCGATTTAAGCGAGCTCTCGATCTCAGACCCGACAAGCCCGAAAATTATGTAAACCTCGGTATCTATTATGATAATGCCGGCGAAGCAAAAAAATCTCGGTTGTTTTACAAAAAAGCGCTTGAACTTGATCCGGAGAACGAACAGGCGCGTCGCGCGCTCAATAATCCATAGACGGCCTTAAGCTGTGTCTTTGAGTACATCCAGCACGGCGTCTTCGTTGATAAATACCAGCGTCGTCTGTATACTATAGCGCATGAACCAGCAGACAAACGGAACGGCGCAACCGTCGCCGGAACCCCTTGATTCGTTCCCGGGTTGGTCGCTAGATAAAAAAATTATCGTCGCCGCTCTCATTCTTGTAATTATCGCGTTCGGCGGTTGCACAGCTCGCGCGCTGCAAGAGATTGCCGCTTTGAAGCCTCGTCGTATTGTCCTTACAGAAAAAGCCGGCGTGGCCTCTCAAGCGGCAACGCCTAAGCCGAAAATACACCCAGTCGAACTTTTGCCGTCCGCAATAGAGAACTTTAGGATGTTGGCGGTTCAACGAATGCCGGGCGCCGATACGTACGCAGCGGAGGGAATTTACGAACCAAGCGGCGACGAAATAATGATTAAGATGCCTCTCAACGTCTATGTGGCTATTACTTATCATATCACTGCCGCCTCGGCCCAAAAAAGCATTGAGAAACAGTTGCTGATGAGCTATCCCAAGGACCAAGTTGAAATTCCCTTAAAGAACAGAGTGGCCAAATCGGGTCTAGACAGTGAGAAGGGTTCATATATGATCGCATGGACCGAGAACGGATACTCAATTGAAGTTAACGGCAGCTTCATCCAATATGTGCCCGAGCATCAAGAGGCTACCTTACAAAAGACAACGCTGGCCGTTGCTGAAAAGGTCGCCGACCAAGTTCAAACGGTTCTCGGCAAAGCCAAGTAGATGGAGAAAGAGCTGGAAATAAATCTCACCCCGTTTTGGCAGAGAGAGCTAGGGCCCCTTAAACGCGTTACATGGATTTTGCTGGTCGGTTTGGTGTCATTATTATTTGTCGGTTTGCTTTCCACGGCAGCTCCGTCCCCGTCTTTTTGCGGGAGCTGCCACGAAATGAGAGACGAGTACACGACCTGGCAAGTTTCTGCTCACAAAAATATACCATGCGCGCGTTGCCATCAATATCCCGGCTTCCTCGGTCAAGGAATCCAACGCTTGAGGTTGCTTAGCATGGTCTCCGCTAAGATTACCGGCTTCTATCGAGAACCCATTTCAGTTCGGGTGCCCGATAGTATTTGTCTTTCGTGTCACGTGAAAGAAGCGAAACAAACGGTAACGGTAAAGGGAATAAGAATCAATCATCGCGATATTATCAAGTCCGGTTGGACTTGCGGCGCCTGCCACAATAGCGTTGTCCACGGAGACGCCGTCCCAATCAAGAGTATTGGTAGTATGGATAAATGCCTTCCATGCCACAATGAGAAGCTGGGCTACACGGAATGCGAGTTTTGTCATCAAGAGACGCCCAAGCGGCGCGGAAGAGGCCCTGCTACCCCGTGGCGTATCGCACACGGCCCGAATTGGCGCCGCACGCATGCGGCCCTCGATATACGGCTGTGTCAAACGTGCCATACCGAACTTTATTGCTCGAGATGCCATAAACTCTCGGATGTGCCGCATTCGGAAAATTGGCTAGCTATTCACGGGCCAAAAGCCGCTGCCGATAAGGGCAAATGCTACCAATGTCACAAGAAAGAATTGTGCGCCGGTTGCCATGTTCTACCCATGCCGCACCCAGCCGATTGGTTGCCCAAACATTTTGGTGTAGTTAAGGCCAGAGGCGAAAAGCTTTGCCTTAATTGTCACATGCGGCGCAGCTGTGGCGAATGCCACGAAAAACATGTACATCCACTGACGATTGAGAAGTGGAACAACATCAGAAAGCGCGGAGGAAAGAGTTCATGGCCGGGTTTGTAAGACTTATCGCTAAAATATGGCGCGCTTTTGTCGACGGGTTCGCCGGCGATCTTCAACAACTCGTGAAAAACCCCGCTTCCGATCCGCCGAAAACGATTGTCGTATTCGGCATCGTCTTGGCCGCGGTCTTGTTGACCGTTATTTTCTTGGTGATGTTGACGTCGGCAATCAACCGGCGCCGGGGCGGCAATGTTGTTGTGGTCGATGAGCCGGACGACTCCGGTTATGAACGGGAAAGAGCGGAAGAGATACCTCAGACTCCCGCGCGAGTTAAGCCGGGACCGCGCGAGTGGCTTTTGGGTTGGGGCCTTTTTATTGTCATAATTTTTGCCTTGTTCAGCGGCATAAACTGGTACACATCCCAGCCAAATTTCTGCCGAAACTGCCATGTGATGGAAACCGCTTACCGTGGCTGGAAAAAATCAACCCATCGCGCTATCGGTTGTCTTGGTTGCCATCAAGGACCGGGGCCGACCGGCTTCACGGTGCGTCGCCTCAACTACCTGCGAGAGACGCTGGCTTTTATGACAAATAACCATTCTTCACCCATGAGCCCGACCGACAATGATGCCTGCCTTAAGTGCCATGCCAATGTGGCCGATGAAGTTGTGACAAAATTCAATGTGCGCGTCAAGCACGCGGATTTTTTGAGTGACGATTGCGCAAGTTGTCACGGCGCGGTAGGCCACGGAAAAGGCGCGAAGCTCCAGAGCGAACCGGATATGAACAAATGCCTGGTCTGTCACGACGGTCGGCGTGCCACCGCCGACTGCGCTGCCTGTCACACAAAAGACGTTGGCGCAAGAATGAGACGGCCTAAGCGCGGGAAGATAAAGATCACGGTAACCGCTGTCACGAATTGCCGAGGCTGTCACACAATAAAGCCGTGCACCGAGCACCACGGCACGGAAATGCCTCATCAGCCAGGCTGGCAGCAGGTTCACGGGAAAATCGCCGGCGCCTCGGATAACCCGATATGCTGGCGCTGCCACTCGGATGACTATAGCTTCTGCAGGCGTTGCCACAACCGTTGGCCTCCACACCCTGGAAGCTGGAGAGCTATTCATAAGTTCGTGGTTCGGGGGCAGCGCGTGTATGGCCTTAAAAAATGCAAACTCTGTCACGACGTGGGTTTTTGCCAGGGCTGCCACGAACCGGGCGGCCTGGGGCACGGCCCCGTTTTGCCAAATATCCCCGAATTGCTCGAACAGAGCGGCGGCTAAAAAGCCGACCCCTTTCGGCGGGTTTAAAATGAACCCCTGGAGTTTCGTTTTGGCGCCCGTTGTTTCAAGGGCCGGGACCATGGATGTCGAGTCGCTGATCGCCTGTCGGTAGCGGGCCTTTTTATACCAAAAAGGGAGACACCTTGTCAGGTGTCTCCCTTTGGTTAAGCTTTGCCTTAAAAGGCTTAGCCTATTGCCTGAAGTGCAACAATTACATTTGTTCACCCATCAGGTCGTGGCAATCGACACAAATGCTGTCGAAGTTATCCGTGGCCTTGTCGTAGGCTTGTGCGCCTGACCAGGCTATCGGATTGCCGGGCGTACCGGTTGCGTTTCCGCCATCCTTGAGCAGTTTGTCCGAACCCGAATCTCCCGCATGCGGGAAGTCGGAAATGCCGCGGACTTGAGTGTACTGCGCATCGTAGAAGTGGCACTTGTTACAGGCGCTGGCACTCATAGGCGCATCCCCTTGACTGAGTTGCGCTATGATGCCGTCTCCGCTTTCAGCGGTGATCATGTTAATCGCCGTGCTCGGAAGATCGGAACGGTGACACATGTAGCACTGCAGCCTATCGGCGCCTGAACTATGCGACCTGTCGCTGTGCGACTGGCCGGTCGTGGGCGTGCCCGCACTGCCGCGGAAGTTTCCGGCGATGATCTCGGGCGCCGCGATGTTCAGGTTGTGACAGTCCGCACACCATACCGACAGCTTCGCACTATTGAGCAACGAAGGTGTCGACTTCCAAGCGGTGTAGATTGACCGAATGGCCTCGGTTGCGCTGTCCGTCTCTAGCTGCCCGCCGTCGCGACCAGTCGTGGCCAGCGATAGAGAAGCGTTCGGTACCGATATCCGCTCGTTCGGTTGGACGGTTACCACGTTATTGGGATCGGATATGCCATCCTCGCCCTCCCACCAACTGGTCACCGGCCACTTAAGCGTTATCTCGTAAGGGTTGGTCTTGCTCACCGGATCAGTATCGTTTACGCTGGTGATAATGTTGAGCTGCGTCGCCGTCGTCACCGAATCGGAAAGCGGGAACAACGGTGCGCCGATCAAAACCTCGGCGCCGACAGTAAGCTGACCATAGTAGCCCTGTCCCCCTACTTCGATGGTAGTAGCGCCCACAGAGACATTCTCTTCGATCACGCTTTGTTTCATGTTTCCGGTGGTGTACCCTTCCATCTTGGCCTTGTTCTTAATGCTGCCGGATGGAGAGCCCCGAAGCAGTTTGTAGCCGCTCGAACTGCCGGTTGGCTTCCAAACCAACTGCTGAGCGTTGTGCGGCTGGTGACAACTCATACATGTCAAGAGCGTCGGCCCCCAGCGTATTTCGGCACTGTGATCGGATGCTCTGTTCCAGGTCCAAGCCATCAGCTTGTTCCGTTGCGTGTTATAGCGCCGGACGTTGATGGTGGCCGAATAGCCGCCGGTTTCGGCGTCATCGCCGCTGGCCAACGTTACAGGCTCGATCCATTGCCAAGTTGAGCTATCGGGGATATCCTTACCCGCGCCAATCGTATGGCCGTTCGAGGGATGAATATCGCCGCTCGAGGCGCTATACGCTTGCTTGTACGTATGCCTGTGATCGCCAATGTGGCAATATGAGCACGCATCCTCAGCCGCGTCAGCCCTCATCAGCTTGAAGGCTCCTTCGGCGCGGTGGACCGCGTGACATATTTTACACTTGTTGCTCGTGGTAGTGTAACTACCGTGCGGCGAGGCGGTCCCTGTCGCATCGAAATAACCGTCGATCTCATTTACGCCGTCAGGCGTACCCGTGGACGTAAAACCGCGATAAGATCCCTCAGTTTTGAAGGTTGAATCGGAATCATCTTGGTAGGTCCACAAAGAGGAACCCTGTCCGCCTTTGCCGAGCTGCGGACGTGCTCGACCCCGGTAATCAACGCCCGTGATCCCGCTGCCCGCCTCCGCGTCGCTCTCGATGAACGTGTGCGGTTTGCCCTCAGAATTAACCGGCGAGACATTAGTGTTGCCGTAGTTGCCGGGATCTGTAGCCAACGCCAACCCAGCCATCAGGCCAAGGGCCACGGTTACCATTA
>JAUXSL010000108.1 GCA_030679975.1 Actinomycetota bacterium | reverse complement strand
CTGATCATGCGCGAGAATCTTCATCTGCAGGTGACGAACTTGCCGTTCCTGCTCCTGTTTATCGTGCTCGGCGGACTGATGTCGGCAACGCTCGGGATGGTGCTGGGCACTATCGTCGAGCCGATGCGCTTTCCCATAATGTTCGCTACCGTTATCGTGCCCATGATCTTCCTTGGCGCCACCTATTGGCCCTGGGCCGAACTGGGCAGGATAGTCTGGCTAAAATATGCCGTGCTGATAAATCCGCTTGTCTATGTCAGCGAAGGCTATCGCGGCCAGCTCACTCCGCAGATCCCGCATATGGCGCCTGGATATGCCCTGCTCGGCCTGGTCGTCTGCATCACGGTGTTGATGTTGATCGCTATCCGCAAGTTCGAGAAAAGGGCTTTGTCTTAAGGTCCGATCATCCCCGTCGCTTTGGCCGGGATCTCCCGCTCGCTCGGGTAGGCCATTATTTTCAAGGCTTCTTCCTGAAAAAACCACCCGACCTGGTCGACCTCCCAGTCGTGGTCATCGGGACTGCCGCCGGCGTAGCGGAAAAGAAAGAAGTGGACTATTTTATGAAAGCGCGTCTGCTCTTCTTTTGAGGCGTACCAATATTCGACTTCACCGATGCGGCCTTCGTTCTTTCCGGTCAGACCTGTTTCTTCTTGCACTTCCCGGGCTGCCGCCGCTTCCGGGTTTTCATCTTTCTCGACCAACCCCTTGGGGAGGCACCAGACCGGCTTGCCGCTCTTTAAAGTGAGCGCGAACTCGGGCCGGCCCTCATGGATTCGATAGATAACACCACCGGCTGAAACCTGAAATTTCGTCTGCATGAAAACATTTTACCAGCGCCGCACCTTTTTGGCTCGGCTCCGCTGACCCATTGGTGTCATTCCCGCGAAAGCGGGAATCTATGGATCCCTGCGTGCTCAGGGACAAGCGTAGGAATGTCCCCGTCAGGCCGTCGCGCCGGGCCAAGTAGGCGCGATCACAAAGTTCGTTCAGCGATTCGGGCAAACCCACATTCTTAAGTTCGTCAACAATCTCGCCAAATCGATCATTCATGGCGTTATAAGCTGACACGCCGGACCGAGCCGTTTCGTTTCAAAAATTGAGGAGTTGGAACTCTGGGGAGACGAACTTACTTCTCCAGTGGCCAAGAATTATGTACCATGTCCCCGTTTCTCGAAACGGTTTCAATAATCATTCGTCCCCATCTAAGTCTTGGCATGAGTTTCGCTTCTTTTTTTGATGTAAGCATTTATATAAGCGCCGATTAGGCCGTAAACGAGAGCGGTGATGATAGTGGCAAAAGTGAAAACAATTCGGTACTCGCTTAAACTTGGCGGAGCCGGCTTAATAAAATCAAAAATATAAGTCCCCCCCCAAGCCAAAAAGAAGATCAACATCATAAAAGCTTCCGTAAATGAGTTTAAAATAAAAAATTCTTTTGTGTTCCAAACACCTGTGGCAAGAAGATAGATGCCGGCATAAACAAAAAGACCTATTAAAAAACCTCTTATCCAAGCCATGGAAAACCTCATTTATTACCCTTTAACTTGCGTGAGGACTGCACGCACATGGCCGGCACTTATGTGGCCTTAGCGAGGCTGTTGCCTTTGTAAACGGTGGATGTCCGACCGCGATAGGCCAAATCTACTTCCACCCGGTAGTATCCCGTGCCGGACGGGTATTGATAGTCGCTGCCCCGGCGCCCGCCCTTTTTTCAGCGCTTTCTAAACAGCGCTTTCATCAGTGCCGCTCCAGCCCGGCGTTTCCTTTTCTTCTCTCACGATAACTACTGATTAGCACAGCCCCCATTCCGTATGCCGTAGCCTGTAGGGCAAACGCCGTAAGACCAATCACTACCTCAATAGGTGTACCAACAATTTGCTCGCCGGCAACGAACTGTTCGACGAAAAAATGAAGCAGTCTGGCGGTAAAGCTCCCTGATAGGAAAGCCAGCACTTGCAAGAATACATATGTGAGTGGGTTGTAGATAAATGCCGGACCAAACAAGCCGTTTACAAGCAGAGAGAGAAACAAAACCAAGATGTATATAACAATGCCTTTCAGAAAAGCACCAATTGGTAAGCGGCCGCTCTCATCTTTAAGCCAACTGCTTGAATTTGGTTCCATGGCGCGCATCCCTGATTAACCTTCAGCAAATCGCAAAATCCAAGTCTCCCGGCAACGTCTTGGTTGCCAGGAACAAGGCACCGTCAACCTTTACTCGCCTCTTTCCTTTTCTGCAGATAGGTGCTGATGTAAGCGCCGATTAGACCATAAATGACAGCTGTTGAGACTAGAGCTGAAATAGCAATAGCTTGATATATGATCGGCGAGAAAGAAACGACTTGGGCCATCAATATAAAAATTGCCAGCGGGCCGTGAACCAAAAACCTCAAAAGAAGAGATAGAAACTTACTAAACGCAAAAGGGCCAACTTGAAAAAAAGGGCCTGTAGTTGAAAACACGATGAAATTAATTATTAAGTAAAAAACCACACCTATAAAAAACCCTCTTATCCAGACCCTTGAAAATCTCACCTTCTCATCCTTTGGTTGTTTGAAAATTTTATCTTAACCTCTTTTGGTACGGCGCGGTAGCCGTTCTACGGCCCCCACCCAACCGAGACATAGTCGGTGGAGGTGGGCGACCAACCGTAGTAGGGAAAAGTGAAGATGGTGTCTCCGTTAAACTGATATGTGGCCTCAGCGATGCTGTTGCCTTTGTAGCCCCACCAGAAAGCGTCGACCCCCAATCGGCCGGTGTAAGCACTGGCAATCTGGAACTTTATAGTTGCCGCTTCTTGCGGCAGCACAAACCCCGCTGTGCCCGCTGATTGCCAACCAGGTGCCCAGATGCCGTATGCCGATGATCCGGTGCCCGCTAAATAGTTTCCGTTCCCGTCATAGGCGGAGACGGCGAAATTAATGAATCCGTCGCTGTCCAAATCATAAGGATTTAGCCAAATGCCGCCGGTTATGGTGCTGCCGCCGGTTACAGGATAAGACGGTGACTCGGCGATCTCAATATTGCTGTCCCAATCAGTCCAGCGCCATGCCGTCTCGGTCGGCCACTCCATGAAGTTGTTGCCGCCGCCGGAAGATTTTATCTTGAAGTAGATGGGATTGGTGTAGGTGGTGTAAGTCTTGCCTCGGTAAGCGAAATCAACCTCAACGCGGTAATAGCCGCTTTTGGTCGGGTAATCGTAGTCGCCCCGGCCTGAACTAATGTCAATGGTTCTGGTGTAACTTTTGCCGTGGGCCGGATAGCGCTCGGTGTCGGCATAGTTAGATACCAGCCTTATTTTACTTACTCTCTTTGAGTCGACCCCCTTAGCGTCAACATTTATCTGGAAAGCATCGCCGCTGGCTATCTCGACCTCATCGCCGATCTGGTAGGTATTGCCGCCGTAACTTAACGTTGCCATCGCCAGAGAGCCGTCCGAGGATGCCACCGCCCGGCCTTTTTTCAAGGCCTCATAGACGGCGCCCGGATCAGTGCCGCCCCAGCCGGGCATGTAGAGGTAGGTTGTGCCTTTGCCAAAAGTATCGGCCTCCTTTATCCACTCAGTCAGAGACGTGACGTAGTGAGCGTCACTATTAGCTGTGCCAGTAACTCTCCTGCCTTGGCCCAGGAGTTGGTCCCACTTTACTAAAGCCGGCGCAGTGTTTTCGGGGAAATGTGGGTTGAATACCTCTAGACCGCCGACGCCTTTGGAGTCAGTAACCACATCGCCCCAGACATCAAACCAAGGGTAGAGCCCGCTGTAGGGGTGGGAAACGAAACCAAAAGAATCCGGCCGGTTATTGTTTTCAACCAGGTCAATAGTTTGTTGGCCCGTGCCGGTGCCGGCTGGATATCCAGGGTTTGCGATGAATGAGTCAAGTCCGTAGGCAAGATAATGTGGGTCGTATGGTAGGTTGCGGCCGGAATAATAATCAATTAGAGAGGCCGGCGTCGGATCCTCGGCGCTTAGTTCTTCCCCAACCATGACCGATGTCCAGTATGTTTGCATGGCGTTTATGGCGTCTTGTTTGGACATATTCCACGTGTCTTGAGTTAAATCAGGCCCATGATCGGTGAATATCAGCCACGAGTAACCTAAGCTCAAACCCTCCCTAACCCTATCATCGATGCCTTTACGATACGAGTCCCGGCTATACGCTGTATGAATATGGCCATCGCCCGCAAACCAATTGGCGGCATACGGCAGGCTAGAGAGATAAACAATGTTAGCTTGGGTTGTTATGATTTCGGTTTTTCCACCAACCTTAAACTCGGCCTCAAGCTGAACTGTTATGGTTGACTCCGGCTGTAGGTCAGATTCAAATTTTTCCAGATCCAAGGAAACGCTCTGCAGATACAGCCCTAAAATTACCGACGGCTAAGACCACCGGGGCCGTTTTAGCGGGCGCTCTAACCTGACCCAAGGTATCGATCTTCAAAACAAGTTCGTCTTCCTGCTCCCCGGTGGCAGCCCCTCCCAAAAACAGAAAGAACACCAACGTCAGAACCGCGATCAGGTTAATGCGTGTTTTCATTTCTTCTCCTTCTGTCGCTTGCCTTGATAATCTTCAGAATGGCTGCCAGCGCGGTGTAAATGCGGCGAGAAGTACTACAAGTGAACTACGGCATGGATTGATGATCTTATCGGTGAGTTGCCTGGTAAGCTTTAGGGGTATTATCGTTTTTTATTCAGGCGGTCGCTGAAAAATACAGACCGATTAGGCCGTGCATGATGGTGAAAATCGTTAGGGGTATTAAGTTATAGTTCATCACTCGCCTTTTTCCTTTTCTGCAGGTATGTGCTGATGTAGGCGCCAATTAGGCCGTAAATGAAAGCGGTTATAACAGGTGCAATCATTCTGACCACCTGGTACTCGGTAAGTCCAAGAGGCGAAAACAAGATTTGTGCGAGTATTTCGAGCGGTCGTACAAGCACTTGCACGATGTAATATAAGGCTACGGTGATGGCGCTGAATGTCAGTACATGCAATGTCCGCTCCATACCTAATGCAAGCAGGAGCATCGGGACATATACAATTACTCCGATTGCAAACCCGCGTAGCCAAGCCCGAGAAAATCTCACTGAGTACCCCTTGCTTGTTGGTATGAGCGTGAAGCGATTAGCTGTTGCAGAAGATATGCGTCGGTTATTGTAATCAATACTACAACACTAATTAGTTTGTTATCGGCTTATCGCTTGCTCCACTTTAGCGTTCTTGCGAGCTTATGTTTTTTCCCAACGCAGGTTCAAAACAATCGTGGCCTTCATTTTTCGGTCTCTCTATTTCCCCCGGCCGATGAGTGCTGATACGTGCTCCGATTAGTCCGTCTGCGGCGTCAGGCTTTAGTGGTCACACCACTTTTGCTCAGACAGTCGATGTTCCGCACCGTCGATTTTGCGGTTGTTTGAGGCTTTATAGCCGGCATGATAAATTAGCATAAAGCAGCGTTTAGCGTTGAATTCATGATCAACCTGAAAATCGAGACGGCCAAGAAAATCATCCAGGCAAACGGTAGGGCGGTTGAAGTCGAGGTGGATATCGACTGCGCCTGGGGGGGGGGTAGCCGTAAATTACAACGATCTGACCAGGCCGGTCGCGGTCGGCGATCCGGTCGCGGTCAACACCACGGCGGTTGAGCTGGCCCTCGGCTCGGGCGGCCGTCACTCGCAAACGCAATGAACTGGAAACGTGAGCCGGTAATCATCGGACTTGTGGTTCTGCTGCTGAGCATCCCGCTGGCGGGCGGGTGCTCGCAAATTACCGGCGCCCGGGCCCAGAACCAACCAAACAGTCCGGCCGGCCGCCGATGGGTCCCGCCCCAGGAGCCGGAAGGCGAGTTAACCGTGCAGCTGCGTCTATCCAACGTATATACCGGCCGGCTTTAGCCTGGAAAAAGCCGAGCACCAGGCAAACGTGCCGCCGTCCCAGCCCCGGGGCATGTTGTTTTTCGAATAGCGCCGGGCCGACCAGATGATCGCCATGCAGTTTATGACTCAGCCGCGATTGCCCCATTTCGGCAAACCGGCCCCGCCTCCCCGCAGAACGCGAACGGTTCGCCTTAGCCCGAAGCTGACGGCGAAAATTGAAGATTCGCACGTCGGCTTTGCCGTTAACGGACAAGAGGCTACTTGGAACATGGCAGTATCCGGTTTGCCTGACTCCGAGCTGTTGAAAATCGTTCGGGGCATTAAGCTGGCCGAGTAAGGCTTAGTGTTGCTCCGGGCCCTGTGTGAGCCCCCGCTTCAGCGGTCTTATCCTTTCTTGCTTAGGCGATCGCTGATATAGGCGCCGATTAGGCCGTAGATGAGAGCGGTCGTTATTAAGGACATAACAGAGATGATTTGATATGCAATTGGCGAGAAAACGATTGGATCCATCAGCAAAAAAACTGCCAATGGACCATAAATGAGAAATCCCCCCAATGTATGCAAAACATCACTGTATCTGAAGCTGCCTAGCTGAAGGAATGGGCCTCCAATCAGAAAAACAACAAAGCGAAATATGAAGTACACGACCACTCCTGCCGAGAAGCCCCATGTCCTTGGCCTTGAACGCATCATTTCTTCAATCTCCCTAAGACAATCGTAAAGCTACGGCTCAACCGCCTTAACTGCCTGCTATGGTGCCCACTCGACCGAGACATAGTCGGTGGAGGTAGGCGACCAACCGTAGTAGGGAAAAGTAAAGATGGTGTCTCCGTTAAACTGATATGTGGCCTCAGCGATGCTGTTGCCTTTGTAGCCCCACCAGAAAGCGTCGACCCCCAATCGGCCGGTGTAAGCACTGGCAATCTGGAACTTTAT
>JAUXSL010000106.1 GCA_030679975.1 Actinomycetota bacterium | reverse complement strand
CGGAATTAGAAAAATTGCAGACATCGGGTAGTAAAAGGAGGAGCAAGTGACAGTCAAATTCTTTTGGAAGCAGGATTGCCCAAAATGCCCATTGGCCAAAGCAAAGGTCTCAACCATGGAAAACGTGGAATATTTCAGCTTAGACGAGCCCGGCGGGCTGGCCGAAGCGGCTTTTTATAGCATCATGGCGACGCCGTCCGTGGTTATAAGCAAACCGGACGGCTCGGAAGTCGTAGCGTTCAGGGGCGATGTGCCGCCCAACGAGGTGTTGCGGGAGTGGCTGTAGAACTAAAGATCAAACCCCGGTCCGTGGCCGGCCTTATCCCGGTCAGCATGGTCGACTGGGAAGGCAAACTGGCGGCCATAATATTCCTGTCCGGTTGCAATTTGCGCTGCGCTTACTGCCACAATCCGGAGCTGATAACGAAGAATCACGTGGCGTCGATCTCCTGGGGAAAAATCGTCGACCAGTTAAGTGAAAAAAAGGGTTGGATCGATGGGGTAGTCATCACAGGCGGGGAGCCGACTATCAACGAAGACCTGGAAATGATGATAGTGGCCCTGAGACACCTCGGCCTGCCGGTTAAACTGGACACGAACGGCACGCGCCCGGAAGTCGTCAAAGAGTTGATCGGCAAAGACCTTATCGAGTTTTTGGCCGTGGACATAAAAGCCGCCTTTGCGGGCTATGATGCCGTGACCCGGGTCAAGGGCCAGACGGATAAAGTCAAAAAAACGATCGAGTACGTGCTCTCTTCCGATATCGACCATGAGTTTAGAACAACCGTTGTCCCGGGCTTTATCGACGCCAAAGATGTATTGGAGATTGCCGCGTACCTGGCGGCCCGCGGAGCGAAGCGCTATTTTCTCCAGCAGTTCAACCCTAAGATCGTTCTGGAACCAAGCGTTGAGAAGATCAAGCCGTTCCCGCCGGCGTATCTGGCGGAATTGGCCGCCCAATGCGACAAATATCTGCCGACCAAAGCCAGAGGGGTCTCATAACATGGATCTGCTCATCGAGATCCAACAGCTCGACCCGGACTTGCCGGTTCCCAAATACGCTTATCACGGCGACGCCGGGTGCGATCTTTACAGCGCCGCCGATATCGACCTGGCGCCGGGCCAAAGGGCGTTGGTGCCGACGGGCATCGCCATATCCATCCCCGAGGGCTATGCCGGCTTTGTCCAGCCTCGCTCGGGCCTGGCGGCCAAGCACGGCATCGGCATCGTCAATACGCCCGGTCTGATAGATTCAAAATACCGCGGCGAAATAAAAGTCATTCTTATCAACACCGATTCTCAAGAAGCATTCTCGATCGCGCGCGGAGACAAAATCGCCCAACTGGTTATCCAGCCGGTGGTCACCGCCGATTTCCGGGTGGTAGAGGCGCTCGATGCCACAGTCAGAGGCGACGGCGGCTTCGGCAGCTCGGGCCGGCGCTAGTATTCAGTCTAATTTTTGCAACGCACGATAATATATCTTATGTTAACTAAGCGGAAAGCCAGACTTTTGCCAGGCCGATCAAGCCGTCGTCGATCCAGATACGCCAGTACATGGTCTGGCTGTCGTATTCCAGCCGTTTGCGCGGATCGGATAAGACGGCATACGCTTCGTTGATCGATTGCATTTTTGTGTGGGCCTGTGGGCCATTGGCCGGCGCCTGCCTGTCGGGGTGATACTTCATCGACAGGGCCTTATAAGCTTTTTGGATAACTTCGGGCGAGGCTTCCCGGTCAACTTCCAGTATTTTATAGTAGTTCATCAATGCGCATCTTCGATATCCGGTTTAACCCCTAATCATTATGGCGCGATGTGACGATAAAAATAGAAAGTGGCCCTAGAGGCGAGAAGGTACTCAGACGCGAAGAACACGTAAGCTCCACTAAAACTTTCCGCCGCTTCTAGGGTTCGCTTTTTGCCCATTATTAAAGTTCTAGTTCCCGGCCATAGTCATCGGCCAGGCGGTGGATATCGTCTTCGACGCAGTAGCCGAAAGCGACCTCCAGCACTCTGCCTTTCTCTCCCAGTGAGATCAGGCGATGGACTTGCTCGGACGGGATAAAGAATTCCTCGCCGGCTTTGGCTGTGTGCATCTCATCGCCTATCTGGACCTGGACACCGTTATCAAGAATGACCCACAGGTCGCTCCTTAGATTATGCCAGTGCATGCTGGTCTCCTGGTTGGGTTCGAGCACTATCAACCTGACCGAACAAGTCCTGTTTAAAGCGTATTGCTTATAATGACCCCAGGGTTTATCAACTTTCACTCCGACTCAACCTCTCCTATCTCTTTCCTCTTATATCAGCGACTACCTCAACCATCTCCAGGGCAGCTATCGCCGCTTCCCTGCCTTTATTCCCACGTTTGCCGCCGGAGCGTTCCATTGCTTGATCTGTCGTTTCAGCGGTGATCACGCCGAACCCCACCGGCAGACGTTTTTCGGTGGAGATCTTGGCGATGCCCCGCGCCGCCTCACCGGCGACAAAGTCGAAATGCGAGGTCTCGCCGCGTATCACGGCCCCAAGGCAGACAACGGCGTCATACCCTTGCTCGGCACATTCCGCCAGGGCCAGCGGTATCTCAAAGCAGCCCGGCACCCAGACTTGCGTGATATCGTCCGGTTTGGCCCCTCTTGCCGCTAAGGCTTCCATTGCGCCGTTATGCAGGCGTTTAGTTATAAACTCGTTAAATGAACTGGTAATTAAGGCTATTCTTAGACCGGAAGCGTCTGGTTCGCTCATACCGCGCTATTCCCCCCGCTCGCCTTCGTCCTTGCCGTCAGGCAAGTTCGATATTAAGTGGGAGAGCTTGTTTTTCTTGGTTGTCAGGTATTTCAGGTTATCGGGAGTCGGCTCTATCTCTATCGGTACCCGCTCGACCATTTCCAGGCCGTATCCCTTCACCCCGACTATCTTGAACGGGTTGTTCGTCATCAATCTCATCGACGTCACACCCAGGTCGACCAATATCTGAGCGCCGATACCGTATTCTCTAAGGTCAGCCGGAAAACCCAGTTTTGTATTGGCTTGCACGGTATCCATACCGTCTTCTTGCAACTCATAGGCTTTCAGCTTGTTTAGGAGACCGATCCCCCGTCCTTCATGACCGATAATATATAAGAGCACCCCGCGCCCTTCCGCCTCTATGATTTGCAGAGCCTTTTCCAGCTGAGCCCCGCAATCACACCGCAAGGAGTGGAAAACATCCCCGGTCAGGCATTCGGAATGGACACGGACAAGCACATTTTGGGCGCCCGCTATCTCCCCTTTTATCAACGCCACGTGCTGGCGCCCGTCTAAGATATTTTCATAGCCGATGGCCTTAAAGAGGCCGAACTTAGTCGGCAGGCGAGCCTCGCCCACTTTCTTGACCAGCTTTTCGTTCTGCCGTCGATAGCTGATAAGGTCGGCCACGGTTATCAGCTTCAGGTCAAAGCGCTTGGCCGTCTCTTCCAGCTGCGGCACCCGGGCCATAGTGCCGTCTTCATTCATAATCTCGCATATCACCCCGGCAGGCAGAAACCCCGCCAATCGGGCCAGATCCACCGCTGTCTCGGTGTGTCCGGCCCGCTGCAGAACCCCGCCGGGCTTGGCTCTTAGCGGAAAGACATGACCCGGACGGGAAAAATCTTCCGAGGTCGCGGTCGGATCGGTCAAGAGCAGAATAGTCGCCGCCCTATCTCCCGCGGAGATCCCGGTGGTTATCTTGTTCTTGGCGCCGATCGAGACCGCAAATGCCGTCTCATGAGTAGACGTATTTTCGCCCTCAGCGACCATCGCCGGTATCCTCAGTTCGTCGAGGCGGGCCGGATCGCATGGGACGCAGATCAAGCCGCGACCGTTCTTGGCCATAAAGTTTATAGATTCAGCCGTGACCTTCTCCGCGGCCATGACAAAATCGCCCTCGTTTTCTCGACCCTCATCGTCGACAACAATGACCATCTTACCGGCCTCGATGTCTTCTAATGCTTCTTTTATCGTACTAAATACCATTACCACCCCGCCCGACCAGCTTAGTCACATACTTGCCGATCATATCCGCTTCTAAGTTTACCTGGTCGCCGACCGTCTTAAAACCCAGCGTCGTCATTCTTGCCGTATGCGGGATTATGACCACCTCGAATGCTTTCGGCAATACCTTTGTGACAGTCAGGCTGATACCGTCTATCGCTACCGAGCCCCTGTCCACAAGCAAGTCCCGTATCCCGGCGCCCGCTCTGATTTGAAATACGGTACAGTCACCCTCATCGCGGCGGCTGACGATCGCGCCGACTTCGTCGACATGGCCGGAGACGAAATGCCCGCCAAGACGCTCACCCACCTTTAAAGATAGCTCTAAATTGACGGAATCGCCAGCTCCGAGGCGGCCGAGCGCCGTTACACGGAGTGTCTCCTCGGAAAGATCAAAGCTCAAGTCGTTACCGTTAATTTCCTCAACTGTCAGACAAACACCGTTAATGGAGATGGAGTGGCCGACCGCGGCCTCCGCTCCTAAGACCGGCGCCGCCACCGTCATGCGCGCGCCGCCCCCAACTTTGCGGTTAAAAACTTTCACCCGGCCAAGTTCTTCAACTATTCCGGCAAACATCTCAGTTCTTCCTTTTCGGATAGACTTCCAGCATCACATCGTTACCGATCAGACGACACTGGTCCGTTTGCCAGTTCCGCATTATCGGCCGGGCCCCGGCGACCACCGGCACTGAATCCGGCCCCCCGATGATGACCGGCGCCAAAAATAACAATATCTTATCAGCCAGCTCTTCCGCCAATAGCTCTTCGTTAAGCAAAGCCCCACCCTCTACCAGCACGCTCGTTATCTCGCGCTCGCCCAGCCGGACGAGTAGATCGTCTATATCGACTTGCCCGCGCTCGCTCAAAGCACAGAATAAGACCTCAACACCGGCAGCCTCCAAATCGCGTCGCCGCCCCGCCGGCATCTTCTCGGTTGCCGCTAATATCACCGGCGCCGTACCGGCGGTCCGCACCACCCGACTGTCAAGCGGTATCCGTCCGCGACTGTCTACGACCACGCGGATCGGCTGCCTCACCTCGCCGCTCTCGAGACGGCAGTTGAGCATGGGGTCGTCTACCAAAATCGTGCCGATGCCGACCAAAACCGCTTGATACTCGTTTCTTAGCTTATGTACCTCAAGTTGAGCTTTAGTATCCGTTAGATTTGAACGGGCGCCGACAGACGCGGCGATCTTTCCATCCAATGACATAGCTATCTTGACCAGCACGAACGGTCGCGTTGTCGTAATGTATTTAAAATATACCTCATTTTGCTTGGCGATTTTCCCGGAATCGCCGACGCTGACGGCCAGACCGGCATCCTTAAGCGTCTTGACGCCTTTACCGGCGACCAACGGATTCGGATCGAGGACGCCGATCATCACTTCTTTGATGCCGGCCTCGATAATCGCCTCGGTGCAGGGACCCGTGCGACCCTGGTGGCGGCAAGGCTCCAAGGTAACATAGAGCGTCGCGCCCCGAGACGCGCCTCGGGCTTGATCTAAGGCTTCTATCTCCGCGTGCGGCGCGCCCGTCTTCGAGTGCCAACCCTCGCCGACGACACGTCCGCCGTTCACGATAACAGCGCCGACCAACGGGTTGGGGTTTGTCCGGCCGCGGCCCATCTCGGCCAGCCCGAAGGCCATCTCCATATACTTGCCCGTGCCGACCCCTTCTTTAGCCACAGGCTCCCGACCTCCTAATCGCCCTGAGCCGATACGGCCAGAAATCGAGCTATTGCAGAGGAGACATCGCCGCTACCAAATACAGCGGCTCCGGCCACTAAAATATCAGCGCCGGCATCTATCACTGAAGAAGCGTTCTCGATGGTGATGCCGCCGTCAACTTCAATTTCCACAACCGGCGCCAGCCTGTCGACCATCCGGCGCACCGCCGCTATTTTCTCTATCGAGCCGGGAATGAAGGTTTGGCCGCCAAAACCGGGGTTCACCGACATCACGGTCACCATATCCAATTCCGTCAAAACATCTTCAAGCGCTCCCGCGGGCGTCTCCGGGTTGATGGCCAGACCCGCCAACGCGCCGGTTGCCCTTATCCGCTTCAGGACAGAATAGAATTCGGTCACGGCTTCCGTGTGCACTGTTATTATGTCCGCTCCGGCGCCCGCGAACGCATCTATATATTTTTCCGGGTTCTCTATCATCAAATGAACATCGAGCGGGAGCGTCGTATACTTTTTGACGCCGGCAACCACCACCGGACCGATAGTGATATTCGGGACAAAGTGGCCGTCCATAACATCCACATGGACCAACCGGGCGCCCGCGGCCTCAACCTCTCTGAGCTGCTCGGCCAGTCGGCCGAAGTCGGCTGATAAAATTGATGGGGCCAGTTTGATCGTTTTAATAAATTGTCCGCCTTGTAGTATTGGTATCTGATTTTATCACTTGCGGCCCGGCCCGTTCAAGCCGCCTCCCGATTTGCTTGACCGAACGCGTGTTTGCATGCTGCCCGCGTTTGTGCTAAAGTTGTTTGCAACGTAGGAAGGGGACACGAATGGCGAAAGGTCTGACAAGGCGTCAACAACAAATTCTTGATTTCATCGTTGCCGAGGTGGGAGCTAAGGGCTATCCGCCCAGCGTCAGGGAGATCGGCACGGCGGTCGGCTTGTCTTCCAGCTCGACCGTCCATTCCCACTTGGGCGCCCTGGAAAAAAAGGGTTTAGTCAAACGTGATCCAAGCAAACCCCGAGCCCTGTTATTGTCCGACCGGCCCAAGCCGGCTGATGACACAGTCGCCGTTCCGCTTGTCGGCCAAGTCGCCGCCGGTCAACCGATTCTGGCGGTTGAGAACATCGAGGACCATATTTCCTGGCCGCGGAACCTGGGAACCGTGCCGACTTTTGCTTTAAGGGTCAGGGGCGACAGTATGATCGATGACGGCATCTTCGACGGCGACGTCGTCATGGTCCGGAGCCAGCAAACAGCTGATAACGGCGAGATTGTGGTGGCGCTGATCGACGATGAAGCCACGGTCAAGAGGTTTTACCTGGAGCCCGGGCGCGTCCGGCTGGAGCCGTCCAACCGCGCCTACTCGCCTATTTACAGCTCGGAAGCTGCAATTTTGGGTAAGGTCGTCGGGTTAATCAGGCGGTTCTAGAAGCGCGGCCGGACTTCAAGGCTCACTCGACCCTATATTCCTCAACCCTTTTCGCCGCCGCTTTCTCCAGGTGGATATCCATGAGCGAACCCTCGTCCGAGTGCTCTTCGGCAATGACCGCTCCCTGGCTGTAAAGCCACTGGCGAAGCGACCCCTGCGCAAAAGGAATTCTGACTTTGAGCCGGACAAAGCCAAGAGACACCCGATGATCGATTACTTTTACCAGCTGGTCCAGACTTTCACGATTAAAACCCGACACCACGACCCCTCCCGGCTTTAACCCGAGCACGGCCTTAGTTTCATGGTCTAAAAGGTCCGCTTTATTGAAGACCTGGATCCTGTCTATCTCGCCGGCGCCGATTTCCGTCAGTACCGCTTCAACCGCCCAGACCTGCTCCGTCATCGCCGGGTCGGCTGCGTCGATAACATGAAGCAACAAGTCCGCCGAGACAACTTCATCAAGCGTCGACGCGAACGCCGCCACTAATTCATGGGGTAGCTTGCTGATAAAACCAACTGTGTCGGTGATGACGACATCGATGCCGCTCGGCAACTCAAGACGGCGGGTAGTCGAATCGAGCGTGGCGAAGAGCTGATCGGCGACGTACACTCCCCCGTCTGTCAAGCTGTTGATCAGGGTGGACTTCCCCGCGTTGGTATAACCGACCAAAGCGATCGAGAAAATATTTCGTTTCCGGCGCAGACGCCTCTGTGTCTGACGCGTCTTTGAGAGTTCCGCCAGCTCTCTGGTAACGCGCTGCATGCGCCGGCGCAGACGTCGACGGTCCGTCTCAAGTTTGGTCTCACCCGGTCCGCGAGTCCCGATACCGCCGCCGAGCCTGGACATCTGGATACCCAGGCCCTTTAGGCGCGGAAGATAATAATTCAGCTGCGCTAATTCGACTTGCAGCTTGCCCGCCGCTGAGCGGGCGTGTTGGGCAAAGATATCTAAGATCAAAGCGGTGCGGTCTATCACCTTGCAGTCGAGTATGGCCTCGAGATTTAATTGCTGGGATGGTGTGAGCTCGTCATCGAAAATAACTGAATCGGCCCGATGGTGAGCGACAAGGCCCGCTACCTCTTCTACTTTGCCTTTGCCGATAAAGAGTTTGGGGTCCGGCTTACCCTTTGTCTGCCAAGCCTTGGCCGCCACTTCGGCGCCCGCCGTCTTGGTCAGTTCGCCCAATTCAACCAGCGATCGCTCGACTTGCCAATCGGCCTCGCCCGGGAGCGCGACCGCGACCAGAACCGCTTTTTCCTTATCCATACGTTCGCAAACTCAAGATAACTCTCAGCCCTATTCCCTGCTCCCCATTGTCCGGCCTTGCTTCCCTTACCGGCTAAAGCGTCTGCGCCATCCGGTCCAGCGCCTCTTTCAGCCTGTCATCCGGCACGGTCAACGATATCCGGGCATAGCCCTCGCCCGACGGCCCATAGCCCGACCCTGGCGGCATGGCAACGCCTGCTTTGTCCAGCACCATCTCCGCAAAGCTCGCGGACGTGTGCCCTTGCGGAACCCTGAACCAAATATATATGGTTGCCTTGGGCGGCTCTATTTTTATCCCCAAATCAGACAGAGTGTTAATAACTAAATCGCGGCGGCGCCGGTAAATATGGCACATCTCATCGACACAATCCTGTGGCCCCTCAAGCGCGACTATCCCGGCTTCCTGAATAGCGTTAAAGATGCCTGAGTCGATATTGGATTTGACGCGCCCAAGAGCTTCGATGACCGCCGGGTTGCCCAGGACCCAGCCGATACGCCAGCCCGTCATATTGTAAGTCTTCGACAGGGAGTGAAATTCAACGGCGACATCTTTTGCGCCGGGCGTCGCCATAAAACTCGGCGCTCGGTAGCCGTCGAACGTTATTTCAGAATAAGGAAAGTCGTGTGCAATCACGATGTTATGAGATTTCGCGAACTCCACTACCCTCTTAAAGAAATCCTCCGTAGCCACAGCCGCTGTCGGGTTATTAGGATAGTTTAAGAACATGAGCTTGGCTTTGTCAGCCACATCGCCCGGAATCGCCTCTAAGTCCGGCAAAAAATCATTTTCCGCCGTCAACGGCATGAAATAGCTGACACCCCCGGCCAAAATGGTGCCGGAATTGTAGACGGGATAACCCGGATCCGGCACGAGCACAATGTCGCCCGGGTCTACATAGGCTGTGTGAATGTGGGCAATCCCTTCTTTTGAGCCGATAAGCGGCAATACTTCCGTGTTCGAATCGAATGAGAGCCCAAACCGTCTCTCGTACCAACCGGCAATTGCCCGACGAAACTCCGGCATTCCATAATAAGATGGATATCGATGGTGTTTCGGGTTGTGAGCTTCTCGACATAAAGTGTCGATTATGTGTTGCGGCGTTGGCTCGCAAGGATCGCCTATGCCGAGACTGATCACATCGACACCCTCGTCGCGCTTGAGCGCGATTTTGCGATCCAGTTCGGCGAACAGATATGGGGGGAGGTTTTCAATGCGCTTTGCTTGTTTCAATCCATCTCTCCTTGTTTCGACCATTTTTCGATATTAAGTCGTCCGGTAAAAACTTCCACGACCGCGCCGGCCAAGATCACGTGCTCGTTCTCTAGCCGGCTTACAATCAATTCGCCCCCGGGAAGCTCCACCGTCGCCTCTCGCCCGGCCAGTCCGTTCAAGCCGGCCGCCACCAGCGCCGCGCAAGCCCCGGTGCCGCAAGCCAACGTGGCGCCGACGCCCCTCTCCCAGACCTTGACCTTTAGACGGTCGTCCGCCAGCACCCGGACAAATTCGACATTCGTCTTTTTCGGGAAGATATCAAGGTTTTCAATGCCGGCGCCGTCCGCGGCCACATCGACTTCGTCAAGATCGTCGACAAAGATGACGCAATGGGGGTTGCCCATCGACAAGCAGGTCGCCGCGACCCGGCGACTACCGGGCAGAACGAGAGGTCGATCGATAAAATCATCACCGTCCGCGAGAACGGGTATGTCGGCATTGGCAAAGATGGGCCGGCCCATATCCACCCTGACAGAGGCCACATTTCCATCCGAGACCGTCAATTCGACCGTCTTTAAGCCGGCTAAAGTCTCGATATTCAAAACCGGCCGGGGGTGATGGCGCTCGTAAACGTACTTTGCGAAAGCGCGGATGCCGTTGCCGCACATTTCGGCCAGCGAGCCGTCGGCATTTCGGAAATCCATGAAATAGTCGCCGACCGATGATCTCTTAGTCACTATCAGCCCGTCCGCGCCGACACCAAAATGCCGATCGCAGAGGCCGCGCACCATCGCGGGGGAAATATCGAGCGCCCCGTCGAGATCGTCGATAATTATGAAATCGTTACCTAAACCTTGTGATTTGGTGAAATCAATTAACATCGGGAATTTAACTTACTATAAACCCCCTGGCCTTTACAAGCTCGGCGAGCTCTGTAGCCAGGTTTTTTGCCGGGCTCTCCCCGGCCTCGAACCACACAACCCTCGGGTCCGCCTTGAACCAGGTCATCTGCCGTTTGGCGAATTGGCGCGTCCGTCTCTTTATCAGCTCAATCGCTTCCGCCCTTGTCAGGCGCCCTTCGAAATGCGCGGAGAACTCCTTGTAGCCCAGGGCTTGGGCGGCGGTAACCGATAGGTTTTTAGGCCCCGCCGCCAGTTGCCTGACCTCATCTTCAAGTCCCGCTTCGATCATTTCGTCAACCCGAGCGTCAATTAAGGCGTTAAGTCTCTCCCTGGAAATCGTCAGACCGACGATCACGGCGTCATGTACTGCCGCTCGCTTGCGCCACCGCGCTTGCCTATCCTCGTAAGCCTCGGCTCCGCGCATGGCTGCCTC
>JAUXSL010000091.1 GCA_030679975.1 Actinomycetota bacterium | reverse complement strand
AACAAAAGCCGGTTAAACGAGTAAGAAGTAAAACGTAAGAAGGGCAAACAAAAGGAAAACCGCCTGGTGGCGGTTTTCCTTTTGTTGGTAGCGCATACGGGTTTCGAACCCGTGATCTCCGCCTTGAGAGGGCGGTGTCCTAGGCCGCTAGACGAATGCGCCATGCAGCCATCTATTTTATGTCAGCGGGTTTTGCGCTGTCAATTTTGGGATGAGGAAAAATATTCTATTTCTCGACGATTGACAGCCATTCAAACGTGCTGAAGTCCCTGTCAAATGTTAAGACCTCTTTGACCTTATTAAACTGCGCGGAAGCGGCAACATATGCATCCGTAAAGTCGATATTATGGCTTACATACAAATCCAGCGCCCGGTATACAATGCGGCGATGTTGGACGACCGTTCCAGGCAGAGAGAAAAAAGCTTTCAGCCTGTCGGCTATCTCCGCCCTTGGCCGGCGGTAAAAGCTTTGCAGAACATAAACCGACTCAGCCGCCACTAAATCACATATGAATAGCTCAGTTTTACGGTCGCTTAAGTGACTCAGAAACCGCTCCACGACCTCTGCCTGTGCGGGCGGGTCGTTAGTGAGATAGCGAATAATGATGTTGGTGTCGGCGTATACCCGTCTTTGCGCCGCCAAACTAGGTCCCCTGCCGGCCGCGCACGCCGGCGATTTTGCGCTCTATATTTTTCCAGCTCACATCTTTTTGCGCTTTGCCAACCGATACCGAACCACGAAGTTCCGAAGCGCGCGCGACCTTCCGGACCACAGCCCTGTCCCCTTCAACAGTTATCTCCACCCGGTCCTTTTCCTTGATTTGCAGCGCTCGCCGTACTTCAACCGGAATCGTAACTTGGCCTTTCTTCGTCATTGATGTAATGCTCATTTCTTTTTTCCTTACATTCTTTATAGGTATTACTTTATCAACCTTTGTACCCGATTACAAGCTTAAGCTAATTGTCTGTATCTCGCTATCGTAGTGAGTTCAAGGGTTGAGCCAGATGTGGAGGGTAGAGGAGATTTACCGGGATTCCCGGCAATATTGCATTTTACCGGGAATCCCGGTAAAATGACCACATGAAAGTTCATTTGCCGAATAGCGCTTTTATTGGAAACATCGACCCCTTTTTGAGAGTCATCGATCTAAAGCATCCAGGGGTTCTAGAGATTACAACAAACCCTAAGTGGATTTCGGTGCATCCGGTAATTCTATCGTTGGTTGCCGCTCTCGGTCTAGAGGCGGATGAAATTAAATGTGACACCTTAACGGCAAAATCAGCTCATTATCTGGAAAGGATGGGCTTATTTAAATTTTTGGGCATTGAGTCGGGAATTAAGATAAAAGAACACGAATCAGCCGGTCGCTTTATTCCAATCAACCAAATTAAAAACTCAGATGAATTATCACAGTTTATCAAAGAGATGATTCCATTGTTACATCTTCAACCTAAGCAAGTTGAACCTATACGCTATGTAGTTAGTGAATTGGTAAGAAATGTAATAGAACACGCTACTTCACCGACCGGTGCGATTGTCTCCGCGCAGTATTATAAAAAGAGTAATAGGATTGGAATAGGAATCGCCGATACCGGGGTGGGGATCAAAAAAACAATAAATCAATCCCATGCCGCTGAATCCCACATGCAGGCTATCCGGTTAGCGCTAACTCCCGGAATAACAGGCACCACAAAAAGAGAGGGCGGCACGGAATTTAATGCCGGCGCGGGATTATTTTTTATTAAAGCTATAGCGAAAGTTAATCATGATTTTTTCATGCTTTATAGCGGGGACGCACTTTATAAATTGTTAAAGAGCAAATCCGAAAGACTATACGCCGATCCATTTATTGACCGGCATTCTCAAGCAGATGATCTACCCTCATGGGCTGGGACGGTCGTAGGAATTGATATTTCTTTAAATGAAACAAGAGAATTTTCAAGATTACTGGACCTCATAAGAGACATTTATTTAAAAACAGTGAAAGAAAGAAGAAAGGCCAAATACAGAAAGCCAAGATTTATATGATTACGATTAATCTATTCGAAAAAGCAGGGTCTTTCGCTGAAAACAAAGATTTAGCGAGGGACATTAGAAAAAACGAAATCATTCCGGCCTTAAAAAAAGACCAGAACGTTGTTTTAGACTTTGATAATGTTGAAGCAACGACACAATCATTTATTCACGCGCTCATAAGCGATTTAATTAGAACCTACGGTCATGAGGTTTTAGATCGAATTAGCTTTAAGTCATGCAATGAAACGACACAAAAGATTATTATGATCGTTTCGGATTATATGCAAGAGAGTGATTGACGGCCCACGGCCATCAAAGCGATATCGTCGACGAGGGCGTTGCCGGAATAGCGCCTGATCTCTTTATATATCTTCTCAACCAGGGCCTGCGAACTCTTAGCCGCCGTCTTATCGATGAACGCGATAAGCCTTTTCTCGCCAAAAAACTCTTTGCCCCGCCTCGCCTCGGTGGCCCCGTCGGTATAGAGGACCAGAAAGTCGCCGGGCGCCACCGATGCCCCAAAATCCGTGTATTCAAAATCCACGGCGGTCCCGATCACGGGCGATCTCTGGGCAAGCAGCCTAACCGGCCCTGCTTTTTCCTTGATGATTGGCGGCGGATGGCCGGCGGCGCAGTACCGGAGCCCGCCGCTGTTCCTATCTAAAATCGCGAAAAATAAGGTGACGAAGATGGAGGAGGACGTCACCCGGGATAGGAACAGGCTGGTTTTCTTGATGGTCGTCGCGGGCGAATCGCCTTGATAGGCATATGCTTTGATGGCGCTCTTCACCAACGATGTCAAGGTAGCCGCCTCCAGTCCCTTGCCGGAGACGTCGCCGATGACCAGGCCGACCCGATCGTGTTCCAACTCAAAGATATCGAAGAAATCGCCGCCCACTTCGGCCGCTTCCGTCGCCGACCGGTAAAGATAGCCGAAATCGATGCCTTCCACATGCTCGGGAAGGGTCAGCAGCGCCTCCTGGAGTGTATGGGCGATATTGTGCTCGACCGAGTATAGGCGCGCGTTCTCCAGCGCCAGCGAAACGGACGCCCCGAGTTTATTGGCGAAGTCTATCTGGACTTGAGCAAAAGCAAGCGGCGCCGACCGGTAATAGAAATCCAGCACGCCGATAATCTCGTCCTTAACGGTCAGCGGTACGCATACGAACGACCGGATGCCGAGTTTCTTCATCAGCTTTTGGCTGACGCGCTCATCGTGATAGGCGTCCTCGCTGACGACAGTCCGGCGCTCGCAGGCCGCCAGGGCCGCGCACTTACTCTCTTCCTTGGGGACAACCATCCCCGCGCGGGCTTGGGGCAGACCGTAAGTATATCTAAATATCCAGTCATCCCGCTCCCTGAGGATGACCGCCGAGGCCTCGCAGCCAATGACTTGGGCGGCATCCCGAGCCACCCGCTTCATTATCTGGTTAAAATCAAGGGTGGAGCTGATAGCCGTGTTTATGCTGTTTAAGGCGTCGCTCAGCACCTCGCTCTGCTTGAGGGCCTGCTCGGCCTGCTTGCGCTCGATAATTCCGGCGAGAGTATTGGCGACGGCATGCAGAAACTCCTCTTCTTTCTTGTCGCGCTCATGTCCGGCCCGGACGTATAAGACAATGACGCCTAAAACGCGGCCCTTTTTGAGTTGCGAGAGAACCGGGATGTTGTAATGGCCGTGCGGGACCATACCCTTGTATTGATGCTCATGGCGCTCATCCAATCCCCCGGCGAAGACCAATTTCCGCCCAGCCGCCGCCCGGCCGCAGAGGCATTCGCCGAACGGCACCCGGGCGCACATCGAGAGCAAGGAATCCGGCAGGCCGCTGCCGGCTTTGAGAACCAGCATGTTCTGCTCTTCTTCGACCAAGAAAATACCGCCCTTCCGTTCGAGCGGAATAAATGGGGCCGACAAGATGATGTCGATGGCCAATTGGAGTTGTTCGTCAAGGGGGATATCGAGCAAAGCTATCTCTAAGAGACGGCTGAGAATGCTCTGGATCCGATAGCTGTTCTCTAATTGAGCTTCGGTCTCCTTGCGCATCGATATATCGCGCGAAATCCCCAAGACCACCTCGACGCGTCCCGTCTTGTCAAAAATCGGGGTCAAGGTCGTATCGAGCCAAAACTCGCGACCGGTGGTCTTTGTGAAGCTTTCGCGGTCCAACGACTTCTTGGTCTTAAATATCGTGCCGATATTACGTTTGAAATTCGCCGCGACTTCGGGCGCGAAGATGTCTTTCAGCTCCCGCCCGATCATATCTTCGGGGCGCATCCCCACCGCGTGAGCGCCGAACCTATTGATATATCCGATGCGACCATCGCGGTCAATAATAAAGATGTGTTCCGGAGCGGACTCGACGATGCGTCGATAATGCTCCTCGTCGGCGCTCAGTCGTTCCAGTTTATGGCGGCGATCGCCGCGATCAGCCCGGGCCGCTTCTTTCATCCGTTTAGTTGCTTTCTCGAGAGTCAAGCAAGTTAATCCTTGGCGGTGAAATTTTACCCTAATGTATGTGAATCTAAGCGCATTGGCAGGCGCTAGTTGATGACTATCGGGATGTCCGGCCCGGTATCGGGAGGCGGGGCCGGCGGGGATGTCGGCGCGACGCGGCGCTTTAGCGGCGGCGCGTAGACTCCGGGCGAGGGGTCACCCGTTATCGGCGGATTTGGCGCCGGCGTGATTGGCGCCGGCTGCGCCGTCGTCGGGCTGGATGTCGACGCGGCCGGCGCTGTCGCGGTAGATTCTTCCGCTTTGGCCGGCCGGGCCCGGCCGGCGGGACGGTTTTTCGGCGGCGCCGGCGGCTTTACCCCGGCGGCAACGCTCGCCGGCAACCAAATATAGGTGTAACTGACGACGAAACCGGCCAGCCATGAAACCGACAAAATAAGCGCCGCCAGCAGCAGCAAGCCTATCGGCGACCGGCGGCGGAGTGAGGCGCTCTGCCGACTCCGGCCCGACATCGGTCTGTCTTCTACGGGGATTTTCTCTTCGACCCGGGGGCGCGGGAGAACTTTAGCTCTTATCTCGGGTGCTTTGGCGATCCGCGTATCCCGGCGAACCAGAGTGGGCCTGTCAAACGCCGGTCTCCCGGCTTCGCCGACGCCGGGCGCTTCCAGGTCGGCGCCGGCCGCCGACGTCAGAGCGGCGACCACTTCGAGGCCGGATGCGAATCGCTCCGTCGGCTCTTTGGCCAGCAATTTCATGATTATCTCTTCGACGGCAATACTAATGTTGGGATTTCTGTCCGATGGTTTGGCCGGCTGGTCATATATCTGGCTGTGCATTACAGCCAAGGGTGATTCGCCGGCAAACGGCGGACCGCCGACCAGCGCCTCATATAAGACTACGCCAAGAGAATATAGATCGCTCCGGCGCCCGACCGCCTCTCCCTTTGCTTGCTCCGGCGACATATATTCGGACGTTCCCATGCCGCCCTGGGCCGTTTTTGTGAACCCGGTCCCTTCGAGGGCTTTGACGATGCCAAAATCGGTGATGACCGCTTGGCCCTCTTCCGTTATCAAGATATTACTGGGTTTTATGTCGCGATGGACAAAACCTTTCTCATGCGCGTGATGCAGCCCCTCGGCGACCTGAGCGATGAGCTTGAGCGCGACCCCGGGCTCAAGGCGGCCGGCGCGGGCCAGTTTTTGCTGGAGCGAACCGCCGGCAACATACTCCATCGCCAGATAAAACCAGTCGCCTTCCTGATGCAAATCGAAGACCTGGACGATATGCGGATGTCTGAGCTTGGCCACAGCCTTAGCTTCATGGCGGAACCTGAGCAAAAGTTCTTCGTCATGGGCGAAATACGGCGGCAGTATCTTTAACGCCACGTCCCGCGAGAGCGACGGCTGCCAAGCCTTATAGACGGTGGCCATGCCGCCCCGCCCTATCTCCTCGATGATCTGATAATTTTTGATATCAGGCAGCATAGTTTTAAAGTTTCACTCTAAAGACCAGCGTACTGTAACCCACTTCAATGATGTCGCCATCGAGCAGTTCCCGGCCGTCCGCCGGGAGATCGTTGATAAGCGAACCGTTGGTGCTGCCGAAGTCGGACATCACCCATCGGCGGCCGTCGGCTTTGATCTCGGCGTGCCGGCGGGAGATAAAAGGGTCCTGAAGATTGATGTCGGCGCCGTCGCGACCGATAACCAGTGTCTTTTTGCCGGCCAGATCGAACCGCCGGCCGCGATCGATGCCCTCGGCGACAAAAATATAGACCCCGCCGGGCAGGCCGGTTAGGTCATTGACAGCCCCCGCCTCCAAGACTTTGGCCCCTGTCAGCCGCCGGCCGCCGGCCGTGCCCGCCGCCCCGAGAATGCGGTCGCCGCAATCCAGGCAGAAAAGCGACCCCTCCAATATCGGCTGACCGCAATGAGGACATGGTCTATTGATTATCATACGTATTAATATAACGTACGCAATAAAATGTTGCAAAAGGTTGGCTCTTGCTATGACCGCGGGCCTTCGGTTATTCTAAAAGTGATTCAATAACCTTTAACCGTCGACACCGTTTTAACGGATTATCGGGAGGTCCGTATGAAAGTCTATCCAACGGAGAAGATTAGAAATATCGCTCTAGTCGGACACGGCGGGTCCGGTAAGACCACTTTAGCCGAAGCCTTGCTATTTGCCGCCGGCGCCTCAACCAGACTCGGCCGTGTCGACGACGGCAACACGGTTTCCGATTACGATCCCGATGAGATCAAGCGAAAGGTTTCGATCTCCACTTCCCTGGTCTCATGCGAATGGCAAGACCACAAGATAAATATTCTGGATACACCGGGATACGCGGATTTCATCGGTGAGGTGATCGCGGCCTTGCGGGTCGCCAACGCGATGATCATTGTCGTGGACGCCGTCAGCGGTGTCCAAGTGCAAACTGAAAAAGCCTGGCGATTGGCGGAAGAGAGCAATCTCCCCCGCCTTTTCTTTATCAATCGCTTGGATAAAGAGCATGCCGACTTCGCCAAGACCGTCGCCGAACTCCAAGAAGCCTTCGGTAAGACCGTCGCCCCGCTCGAATTGCCGATTGGCGCCGAAGGCGCCTTTAAGGGGATCGCGGATATCGTCGACAACAATGCCCATCTCTACGAAGGCGGCAAGGCGACGATCACTGATTTCCCGGCCGATCTGGCCGTCATCGCCGCCCCCTACAGAGAACAGCTGATGGAGGCGGTCGCCGAAAGCGACGACGCGCTGCTCGAGAAATACCTGGATGGTAAGGAGCTGACCCACGATGAGATCGCCAAAGGTGTTAAGCGGGCCCTGCTCACCAGGTCGCTGGCGCCGGTACTCTGCGGTTCAGCCTACGCGCTGCTCGGTATTGAAGAGTTGCTGGCGACGATCGTTCAGGAAGTGCCCTCCCCCGCTTTTGTCGGCGCCGTGGCCGGGCATGAATTAAGGGGCGACGGCGAAGTGAAGCGGGAACCCTCGACCAAAGAGCCGCTGTCGGCCTTTGTCTTTAAAACCGTGGCCGACCCGTACGTCGGCAAGTTATCATATTTTCGTGTCTACTCAGGGTCTCTTAAAGCCGATTCCCAGGTTTTCAACGCCGTCAAAGGCAGGAAAGAACGGATCGGCCATCTATATTTTATGCAGGGGAAGCATCAGAAAGATACGGCGGAGATCCCGGCCGGCGATATCGGCGCGGCGCCGAAACTCGCCGATATCGGCAGCGGCGACACCATCTGCGACGAGGCCAAGCCGCTGACCTTCGAACCGATTGCCTTCCCTGAGCCGCTGGTATCGGTAGCGGTCGGCCTGAAAACTAAAGGCGATGACGAAAAGCTCGGCGCCTCTTTGATAAAGTTGGCCGAGGAAGACCCGACCGTCCGCTTCAAGCGCGACGCCGTCACGCATGAACAGGTCTTATCCGGCGTCGGCGATCTCCATATTGAAGTAGTGCTCGATAAATTAACGAGACGCTACGGTGTCGAAGCGGTGACGTCAACGCCGAAGCTGGCTTATAAAGAAACAATCAAAGGCTCGGCCAAGGACATTCAGGGCAAATATAAGAAGCAGACAGGCGGCCGCGGACAATACGGCGATGCGGTCATCGACCTTGAGCCCCTGGCCCGCGGCGGTAATTTTGAATTCGTCGACAAAGTCGTCGGCGGCGCCATCCCCCGAAATTTCATCCCGGCCGTCGAAAAAGGTATCCGCGAAGCCTTGGAGGGCGGTATCCTGACCAGTTACCCGACGGTCGACGTGCGCGTCACGCTGAAAGACGGTTCGTTCCACCCGGTCGACTCATCGGAAATGGCGTTTAAGATAGCCGGTTCAATGGCGATCAAAAAAGCGATGAGCGAAGCCAAGCCGATCCTGCTGGAGCCGATATACAACCTGGAGATAACCGTGCCCGATAATCACATGGGCGACGTCATGGGCGATTTAAGCGGAAAACGCGGTAAGATATTGGGCATGGAGCCGTTGGGCAAAGAGCAAATAATCAAAGCTCAAGTGCCGCTTGCGGAGATCCAGCGCTACTCCACGGAACTCCGATCGCTAACGAGCGGCCGCGGCAGCTACTCGATGCAGTTCTCGCATTATGAAGAAATGCCGGCCGACCAGACGCATAAGATAATCGAAGCCGCCAAAAAAGAGGAAGACCCGGGCCACTAGAGGTATAATAATCCTAGGATGAGAGCGGGGCCTGCCGCTGTTCCGGGCTTTAAGGTCCGGGGTAGAGGAAATATCCCCCACTCACGCTTGCAAAAGCGTAACAGGCTGCCGCCTGTAAGGGCGGGCTCGCGAGAGACGACCAGTGCCACAGAGACGAGTCGAGGAGTTTTCTCCTCGGGTGAAACGCGGTAAACTCCAGCCGGGTGCAACTCAAATAGTCCCACGCTTGCGTGGGACGGGTAGAGGCAGTCCACCGGACACCCCTTGCGGGGTAGATAGATGGCAGGCTAAAACAGAAGGGGAATTACGGCGCTCTCATCCTGCTTAAATAAAAAGCCCCCGCGGTTTTGCCGCGAGGGCTGTTTTTTTGAGTGAGTGATGTCTTACTAGCTAACGCGGGTGACGTTAACCGCTTGGCTCTTACCTTCAGCGCTTTCGGAGATCTCAAACTCAACCTTTTCACCCTCGTTTAAGGTCTTAAAACCTTCTGTAACAATTGCCGAGTAGTGAACAAAAATGTCGTCGCCTGTCTCTTGTTCAATGAATCCGTACCCCTTAGCCGCATTGAACCACTTGACCGTACCTTGTGCCATCTTACCTCCTAGTAATTCCCGAACACGAACTTAAAAAGCGCTTGCCTGAACTTGGGGCACATCGAGCACACCTTACTATGACGGCCGGCAAAAGTCAATGATTTGGTTGATAGCCCACCGGTCTTTCGGTTATCATAATTTGAGATGGCCCAGATAAAAGCCCTACGCGGAATACATTACAATCAAGCCCGGGTCGATTTGGATGACGTTACCACGCCCCCTTACGACATTATCAGCCCGGAGGCGCAAGAGGGCTACTACCGGCGAAGCCCTTTCAATATCATCCGGCTCGACCTTGGCAAAGTTTATACTACGGATGATGCTCACAATAATCGCTATACCCGCGCCGCGGCCGATTTCGCGGACTGGCAGTCTCAAAATATCCTCGTCCGGGACAAACTGCCCGCTGTTTATGCTTACAGACAGACCCATACCGCTAACGACCGGCGCATCGAAGTCACCGGAATAATATGCCTGGTAAAGTTGGAAGAGTTCGGCGCCGGCGTCATGCCGCATGAAAAAACTTTATCCGGACCCAAGGAAGACCGCCGGCGCCTGCTGGAGGCCTGCCGCGCTAATTTCAGTCAAGTCTTTGCTCTCTTCGCCGACGCCACCGGCACGGTCAAGCAAGCCCTAAGAGTTGCCACAACCGGATTGCCGGCTCAAAGCAGCGTCGACGAAGACGGGGTCGCCCATCAACTATGGCCGGTGACGGAACTGGATAAAATCGGTCTTATTGCCGGGGCCTTAGCGCCAAAACGCTTGCTTATCGCGGACGGTCATCACCGCTACGAAACATCGCTTAATTTCGCCAAAGCGGCCCGGGCAAGCGGCGACACCACTCAAGGTTTCGACTATATCATGATGTATTTGGTCGACATGGCCAACGAAACCCTGACGGTGCTGCCCACTCATCGCCTGGTAAATCTGGACGACTTCAGCTTAGATGATTTTATCGCGCAAGTAACGCCGACATTCAAAGTCACAGTGGTTGACACGGGCGACTTATGGCAACCGGACGGCCACACCGACACTGTCAGCTTTGGCGTTTATGCCCAAGGCCGACGATTGAAGCTTGAAGCCGATAAGCGGCGGCTGATCGATTCTGTTCAAGGAACCCATGCCGAGCAGTGGAAGGGCCTTGACACGGCTTTGTTGCAGGAAATCCTGTTGGGACCGATTTTCGGGATTTCCAGCGGCGATCAGAGGCTTAGTTTTACTCAGGACGCGGCCGAGGCCAAGACCCGGGTCGATTCAGGTAATGCGACATTAGCCATGCTGTTGCGACCGACCGGCATCGACCAGATAACGGCAGTCGCCGAAGCGGGCGAGAAGATGCCGCAGAAATCGACCTATTTTTGGCCCAAACCCCGGACCGGGCTGATCGTCAACAAGCTGGACTAGAGCCCCAGTAAAGCCAGGGGTTTTGTTTTGCTTAGCTCCTAGTCAAGTCGCACGCAAAACAAACCCCTGGCTCTCACAAGTCGATCTGGCAAAAAAGATCCAGCGACCTCCCGAAAAAACCGACCCTC
>JAUXSL010000087.1 GCA_030679975.1 Actinomycetota bacterium | reverse complement strand
CGGAGACCGGCTTGATTCCGGATATCACAAAATAAGCAGTGTGATGCAAAGCTTGGCTCTCGCGGACATAATCGTTCTCTCGGAAGCCTCGGAGCTCATATTCGAATGCGATAACCCGCAATTAACCGGAAATGACAATCTGGCGGTGCGGGCCGCCCGGCTGTTGCGGGCACGTTTTGCCCCCGGCGTTGGAGCCTCGATCAGGTTATATAAAAAAGTGCCGGTAGCGGCTGGTTTGGGCGGCGGCAGCGCCGACGCCGCGGCTGTTCTGATCGGTTTAAATCAATTCCGGTCGCTTGGTCTTAGGGTTGCTGATCTGTTGTCGCTCGCGCCTGAGCTGGGCGCGGACGTCGCTTTTTGCCTGGTCGGAGGGACGGCACTGGTGAAAGGGTTTGGCGAGGAAGTGAAGCCGTTGTCGGCGGTCGAGTTGGGGCCGGTTTTAGTCATCAAACCCCGCGGCGGTCTGGCCGCCGGTGCGGTGTATGAGAGATTCGATGAGCTTGGAATGAGGGTAGCGACAGGATTGAGCGAGGTGCTGGCGGCTGTTGAGGCCGGTGATCGCGGCCGGCTCATTTCGAGCCTGGCAAACGACCTGGAGCCGGCGGCAATATCGCTCTTGCCCTCGATTGCCGCGACTAAAAACCTGGCTCTGAAAGCCGGCGCTTCAGCTTGTGCGGTCAGCGGGAGCGGGCCGGCGATGTTTGCCTTCGCCGCCAATGAAGACCAGCTTAAAAATGTGGCGGAGGCGGTGGCCGGGGCCGCGGATACATGGCTGACCCGGGCAACAGAGCGGGGATCGGCGGTCATAACCGATAAAGACGAAATCGAGGCGCTGATATCATGAAAGTCGATGCCGTGGTCTTGGCCGGCGGCGACGCCAACCAGGTCGTCCCGACTCTGAGCGGTCCCAAGAGTTTGATCGATATTGCCGGGCGTCCCATGATCAGTTACGTCACCGATGCTCTTCGCCACTGCCGCGATCTGGACAACATAGTTATCGCGCTGCCCGTCGGCACCGACCCCGCGGCCTTCGCGGGTTTCGGGACAAAAATAGTAACAGATACCCACGGTGTCGTCGATGCTATCGACAAAACACTTAAAGTGCTGGACAACAATGGTTATGTCATGATGGTTTCATCGGATACACCGATGATCAGCACGGCTGCTGTTAACGATTTCTTGGCCCGCTGTGAAGCACAGGAAGCTGATGTCTATTACACCGTTGTCCCGAAAGAAACGACTGAAAAGATGTTTCCCGGTACGCGCCGGACATATATCCGACTGCGAGACGGAGCCTTTACGGGTGGCAATGTCCATTTGGTAGACAAGGATGCTTTTAATCGGACAAAGGCGATGGGGGAACGCATTTTTGCCAAGCGCAAAAGTCCCTTTGGGTTGATCCGCTTGTTAGGTTTAGGGTTTGTTGCCCGATTCCTTCTCGGGAGGTTGACGATCGCGTCTTTAGAAGAAGGGGCCGGCCGGGCGCTGGGCGCTAAAGTCAAAGCCGTGGTCACACGCTATCCGGAGCTGGGTGTTGACGTTGACAAGCCCGAAGATCTGAAGATCGCCGAAGCCTACTTAACGCGGCAGAAACAGCATTAGCGGCAGCTGAAAGCAAGGCGGAGATTTTTTGTCGTACGAGGTAACAATTTAGCGGTCTTTATGCTAAGGTAAAATTGATGGTCCGGCATGCAGTCGCGCTCAATGGTCACGCAAAGGGGGCGGGCGATGAAGATCACTAAAATCGCGATCCGGCCGGTGGAGATGAACAAGGTAAAGGCGCTTGCAAGCATTACGATCGACGATGAGTTTGTCGTTCATGACTTGCGGGTCGTCGAGGGTGAGAGAGGGTTTTTTGTGGCCATGCCCAGCCGTAAATTGCCTAACGGGACGCATAGGGATATTGCTCACCCGATTAACAGCGAGACCCGGGACCTGATCCAAGCCCAGGTGCTTGAAGAGTTCGGACAACAGAATTTGCTTGAAACGGAGCTTCTAAGCTAGCTTCCGGGATAGTCCGGCAAACACCATCGATTTGAGACGGCGCGCAGCAGCTGTGCGCTTTTTTTGTGGTCTGGTTTTGGAAAAATATGTATACTAGCGATAAATTAATTTTGGGGCGTGGCCAAGCGGTAAGGCACGGGCCTTTGGCGCCCGTATCCTAGGTTCGAATCCTAGCGCCCCAGCTAAAAGAAATCCCATCGGGAACTGCTGAATGGGGTTTCTTTTTGCTGTATGGGGCGCTGCAAAGGATTCGAACCTGCGTAGGGGTTATTTTTTCCGGGGAAAGCGCGATTTCCCCGGAATCATCCGTTAGGAGGGTGAGGCACGGGAGAGGGAACATTGGGTTCCCTCTCCCGAGAGCGAGCCGTCTCGCACGCGAACTATGCGTGAGGCGAGCGATGGGGACGAATCCTAGCGCCCCAGCCACAGAGCACTTGACGCCTCGCCGGCGCTGAGCGCCGAGAACTTTGTTTTCCAACCCCCGCCCGGCGTCACGCTACGCCACATAGCGCCCTTTGGCATTTGACGCCGGCAAAGTTTGCCCGGCAGACCGACAATGATCTATTGGCAAACTCTAATTTCTAGTGGCACCATAAATGGGGTACGGTCAACTCCGCAAGCGAGGCTCAGATTGAGTCATTTTCATAGACCTCTCGGCCCGCGGTGGCGGGTGCCGGCGCTTTATGCTCAAACCACCGATGGGTGTTGTTGGTTATTCTGACGAGCATCAGCATGACCGGAACCTCGATCAGAACACCGACAACCGTGACCAACGTCGCTCCGGACCTTAAGCCAAACAGGGAAATTGCCACGGCAACGGAGAGCTCAAAAAAATTACTGGCGCCGATCATCGCGGCGGGAGCGGCGATCTCATGCGATACCTTCCAGGCCTTGGCCCAGAGATAACCGAAAAAGAAAATAAAGAACGTCTGAATAATCAAGGGTACGGCTATCAGGCCAATATGCACGGGATTGTTCAGTAAGACGCGGCCCTGAAAAGAAAAGATGATGATTAGGGTAACCAGCAGGCCGATCTCGGTAATATGTTTAAACTTTGGCAGAAAATCATTGGTGAACGATTCTTGCCCGTTTTGGTTGACATGTCTCAACCTTGTCAGATAGGCCGCGACCAGCGGGACGAGCACAAACAGAACAACGGATAAGATCAACGTGTCGAAAGGAACGATTATATTGCTTACGCCCAGAAGAAAAGAGACTATCGGCACGAACGCGACGAGTATAACTAAATCATTTATCGCCACCTGGACCAGGGTATAAGTAGGATCGCCGTCGGTTAGATAGCTCCACACGAACACCATGGCCGTACAAGGCGCGGCTCCTAAAAGAATGGCCCCGGCGATATATTGTTTGGCCAAAGCCGGGCTGATAAGGTTCTTAAAAGCGACGGTTAAGAAAAACATCGCAAAAAAGTACATGGTGAACGGCTTCACCAGCCAGTTGCTCACCAATGTAATTACCAGCCCTTTGGGCTGTTTAAAGCAGTCTTTGATACGGGAAAAGTCGATTTTCAGCATCATCGGGTAAATCATCAGCCAGATCAGGGCGGCGATCGGCAACGAAACCTGCACGTACGTGAACCGGCTCAAAATCGTCGGCACTGCCGGCAGGAACTTACCGATGAGCACCCCGGCGACAACGCACAACGCCACCCAAAGTGTCAGGTAGGTGTGAAATACGCCGAGGTTTTTTGTTTCTCGTTCAGTGTTATTTGAATGCCGATCCATCTTCACGTCTTCATTCTCCCCTGATCAACGCCGATTGATATGTCCGCCGGTTCGCGTGTCACAGATGGCTCAACGTTTGTCATATCAATCACAATTGATATATATACTCTCTTCGCTGTTAATTGTCAATCCATCTTTCTTTCGCCCATGGCCTTTAAGGGTGATGGCGCGCGATACGCCTTGTCTTTAACCACCCGTTTCCGCTATATTAAGCTCTCGGCTTTCGACCACGTTTCTAGGGGATTTCCATTGAACTTAGCTGTCATAATCTTAGCGGCCGGCGAGGGGACGCGGATGAAGTCCGATCTGCCCAAGGTCTTGCAGCCGGTGGCGGGCCGGCCGATGTTGGCGCATGTCCTCGCGGCCTGCGAACAACTTGGCTCTCAGCGCCGATTGGTAGTCATCGGTCATAAATACGAACAGGTCTTAGCCTGGCTCGGCGGTGATACCGGTACGGTCCATCAGCACGAGCAACGCGGTACGGGCCATGCCGTCTTGATAACCGAGCCGTTGATGGGGGATTTTGAAGGCCCGGTGCTGGTGCTGGCCGGAGATATTCCGCTGGTCAAGCCAGAGACCCTAAAAGCGCTGGTCGATATTTATGCTAAAGATAAACCGGCCGCGGTGATGACGACGGCGATCCTGAAAGATCCCTTCGGTTACGGCCGGGTGATCAGAGACGAGGCCGGGGTTGTCGACCGGATCGTCGAAGAAAAAGACGCCTCGGTTGAGGAGAGGGCCATAAAAGAGATAAACGCCGGCATATACTGCTTTGACCGGCGCCGACTTTATGGGGCTCTGGCCTTGATCAAGGACGAAAACCACCAGTCCCAATTCTACCTGACCGATGTTGTGGCTATACTAAGGAGCCAGGGAGAGACCGTTCTGGCCCATCAAGCGGACTCTAATGAGATAATGGGCGTCAATTCCCGCGCCGAGCTGGCCCGGGCGGAGGCGATTATGCAGAGCCGCCTGCGGCGCGGATGTATGGATAATGGGGCGACATTCGTCTTGCCGGAAACCACATATCTGACCGCCGATGTTCAGATCGAGCCGGATGCGATTATCTTGCCGGGTTGCTATCTCGAGGGCAAGACTAGAATAGGCCGCGGCGCCAGTATCGGCCCGGGCGCCAGGATTATCGATTCCGTGATAGGCGCCGGCGCGACCGTGCAATACGCGGTCTTGAATGGTTGCGTCGCGGAAGACGAGGTTAATATCGGGCCGTATTGCTCCATCCGTCCGGGGACTATTCTGCGGCGCGGCGCGAAAGCCGGCAGTTTTGTGGAAATAAAGAAGAGTGAGATCGGCCGGGGGAGCAAGGTGCCGCATTTAAGCTACATCGGCGACGCGGTCATCGGCGAGGATGTCAACGTCGGGGCCGGCAGCATAACCTGTAATTACGATGGCGCTCATAAGCACCGGACCGTTATCGAAGACGGGGCGTTTATCGGCAGCGATACCATGTTGGTCGCGCCGGTGCGGATCGGGCGCGGGGCCGTTACCGGCGCCGGGTCGAGCATAACGAGCGACGTGCCGCCGGATAGTCTGGCGGTTGAACGGAGTGAACAAAAGGTAGTCACGGGCTGGGCCAAGGAGCGCCGGTCAAAAGAGAAGTAATACTCGGAGGTGTAGATTTGTCAGCGCAGGCAAAACCCCGGTTAATGGTGTTTTCCGGTAATTCAAATCCCCAGTTGGGCCAAGAGATCGCCGGTTACCTTGGGGTTGAACTCGGTCGAGTCAAGTTATCGAAGTTCTCCAATGGGGAGATATACGTTAAGTTTTTAGAGAGTGTCCGCGGAGCCGATATTTTTTTAATCCAGACTATGTGCGAGCCGGTCAACGACCGCCTAATGGAACTCCTGGTTATGATAGATGCCTTGAAGCGGGCTTCGGCTGAGCGTATCTCCGCTGTCATCCCTCACTACGGTTACGCGCGCCAGGATAAGAAGACTACCGCGAGGGAGCCGATCACGGCCAAGTTGATTGCCGACTTGTTGACGACAGCCGGGGCCGACCGGATGCTCTCGATGGATCTGCATGCCGGTCAGATACAGGGATTCTTTGATGTGCCGGTGGACCATCTCACATCTCTGCCGGTCCTGACAGGCTACTTCAGGGAAAAGAAATTCAAAGACCTGGTAATCGTCTCTCCGGATGTCGGCCGGGTAAAATTGGCCAAAAAGTTCGCCGATAAGCTCGGCGCGGAGTTGGCGATTTTACATAAGACCAGGCCGGCGCATAATGTGGCGGAAATCGGGCACGTGATCGGCGATGTCGACGGCAAGGTCGCGTTGCTGGTCGACGATATGGTAGATACGGCCGGCACTATTTGCGAAGGGGCCAAGACCTTGCGGGCGTCCGGCGCCAAGAGGGTCTTTGCCTGCGCTACGCACCCGATTTTATCCGGCCCCGCCATCGAGCGCATTAACGCTTCCCCGATAGAGGAGCTGGTAGTGACTAACACCGTGCCCGTAGAGCGCCCGGACGAGCTGCCGAAAATAAAGGTGCTCTCCATAGCCCAAATCTTTGCCCAGACTATTCTTAACGTCTACGAAGACGAGTCGGTTAGCGCTATTTTCGAAGAAGACAACTTTATCTAAAGCTTGACGTCAAGGTCAGCTTGGGTAAAATGGCCAAAGGTGATTGATTAATGGACATTATCGAACTAAAAGCGAAAGTACGTCAGGAAAAAGGCAAGAATAAGGTCAACAAGTTGCGGGCCAAAGGGTTGGTCCCGGCCAATCTGTACGGTTATAAAAGCGAGGCGACCGATATTGCCGTCGATGCCCGCGAATTTAATAACCTGATCCACTCGGCGGCCGGTACGCACGTTGTGCTGAGGTTGCTCATCGACGGGATGGAAGCTCCGACGGTTATCGTCAAGGAGGCGCAGAGAAATCCGGTCAAGGACGATTTCTTGCATATCGATTTCTTAAGCGTGGCCCTGGATGAAAAAATCACGTCGGCTGTTTCGATCTCGCTCATCGGGAATTCTGTCGGTGTCCATGAGGGCGGCATACTCCAACACGGCCTCTGGGAGGTCCAGATCGAAGCCCTCCCCACAGATCTTCCGGACCAATTGGAAGTCGATATTTCCAATCTCGCCATCGGTGAATCGCTTCACGCTTCGGATATCTCTCTGCCGCCTGAGCTGACCTTGGTTACCGGGGCTGAAGAAGTCCTGGCCACTATTCTCCCGCCGGCTGTCTTCAAAGAAGAGGAAGTCGAAGAAGAGGCGCCCGCGGCCGCGGAGGAAGAGGCGCCATCAGCGGCTCCAGAAGCTTCAGAGGAATCTTAGGACTCTTCGGCAGGCCGCCGTTAGAGTCTGATTTTCTAATTGTCGGTCTGGGCAATCCGGGCGACCCCTATCTGGATACACGGCACAATGTCGGACATATGGTTATCGACCGGCTGTGCGCGCTGCTGAAAATTGAGCCGGCCGGCGGCGAGCGGATAGCTGTCGCCCGGACCGTCCTGGAGGGGAAGCGCATCGCTCTCATCAAGCCGGCGACTTTTATGAATACCAGCGGTCCCCGGGTTAAAGCCGCGCTCGAGAAGTTCAATGTTTTGCCCGCCAATCTAATCATCATCCATGACGATCTTGATTTGGACTTCGCTAAAGTGCGCGTGAAGCAGGGCGGCGGCACCGGCGGCCACCGGGGCTTAAATTCGGTCATCGCCTCGCTTGGCGCCGATGAATTTTCCCGCATCCGCATTGGTATAGGCCGGCCGCCGGGGCGGATGGACCCTTCTGATTTTGTCTTATCTCCTTTTTCACCTAAGGAATGGCCCGAGATGGAAATCGCGCTCGCGGAAGCCGCCGATGCCGCTATCGCCGTGGTTAGAGACGGCGCGAGCACGGCTATGAACAGATATAATAAGGGCCGAAAATAGAAAATGGAAAGTCGACAATCGAGGGTAAACTAGCCGGCTTATTGCCGGAGATACAAAAACTCGAAGGATTGCGGGCAGGCTTAAGCCGGATGGCGGCGGAGCCGGCTTTCGGCTTCCAGCTGCCCGACGGAGCGCGGCCGGCAATGGCCGCGGCCATCTTTTCCGAGCGCAAACAACCTCTCGCTGTTATCTGCCCGAATGTCGCGGCGGCTGAGCGGTTTGCCGCTGAGGCGGCCGACTATCTCCCTGCCGACCGGGCGGTCATCTTGCCGGATTGGGAAAGCTATCCGTTTGAATCCGTGCGGCCGGATGTCGTCGCCATCGGTAAGCGGGCCGAAGTTATCCGGCGTCTTGCCGGGGGTGAACCGTTGCTGGTCTGTCTGGCTGTCGGCACTTTGCTGCAAAAAGTCCCGCCTCCGGCGGCCCGAGCCTTTAACGGAATCGCCCTGGCTGCCGAGATGGAGATCGACCTTCACTTGTTGGCGGAGTCGTTGGTGGAGATCGGCTATGTGAGGTTGCCGGTGGTCGAGGGTCCGGGCGAGTTCACTGTCCGAGGCAGCGTCGTCGATATTTTTCCGTCCCAGGCATCGAGTCCGGTCAGGCTGGATTATTTTGGCGACGAGATCGAATCGATCAAAACTTTTGATGTCGCCAGCCAGCGGTCGACCGGCTCTTTGACCGATATTTACATCGGCAGTAGCCGGGAATTCCGGCTTGATACAAAAGCGACCGAGCGGGTCATGGCCGCGGGCGGCCTGCTTTCGGGCGAAGAAGACGGCCATCGCTGGCTGCCGATAATTCACGATCTCACAAGTCTGTCCGGCTATTTCCCGCCACAAACGCTATGGGTGATAGATGAGGCGAAATCAGTTTACGACGAGGCCGCCAGGTTTTTCGACGCCCAGAGCCGGGCCTTGTCCGAAGGTTACGCCGGCGATACGCGATTTTCAGCACGGAGTTACTACTTAACGCCGGAGGAAACTTGGTCCCTCGTGGCGCCAAGGTTGGAGATGGCGCTGGTCGGGACATCCGCCGAGTATGTATCGATTGACGCCGGCCGCCAGGAAGAGATCGCCGGCCGGCTCGACCGGCTCCAAGCCCGTCTAAACGAATTTAGGGCGACCGGGTGGCGCGCGGTCCTGGTTCTGCGGGATACCGGTGAACGCGACCGGGTTGCCGAGCTTATCTCGGAGATGGGACTGGATTTTGATCCAAGCGACTTGGTGGTGGGCCGGACGAAAAACGGTTATCTCTTGCCCGAGCTCCGCCTGGCTGTTTTCGGGTACGCGGACATCTTTCCCCATCATGAAGTCGAGGCCGCCGCGACGGCTCGGCCCAAGCGTCGCGCGCTGATCGATTTTTCGGACCTGGCCCACGGAGAACTCCTCGTCCATGAAATCCACGGGATCGCCGCCTTTGCCGGCTTGACCCAAAAGACCGTCGCCGGGAAGACACGTGAATATTTGCTGTTGGATTATGCCGCCGGCGACCGTCTTTATCTGCCGACCGACCAAATCCATCGTGTCTCCAGGTACGTCGGGCCCGAGGGGGTCCAACCGGAGATAACGAGATTGGGCAGCCCCGATTGGCTGCGCACCACCCGCAAAATCAGGAGTTCGCTTAAGAAGCTCGCGGTTGACCTGATGGCCCTCTATGCCGAGCGGGTCGAGCATCCGGGCCATGCTTTTGCTCCGGACGGCCAGTGGCAACGGGAGCTTGAGGCGGCTTTTCCTTATGAGGCTACCAGGGACCAAATGACCGCTATATCCGAGGTAAAGGCTGATATGGAAGCCGCCAAGCCCATGGACAGGCTGGTTTGCGGGGATGTCGGCTACGGCAAAACGGAAGTGGCCATCAGGGCCGCGTTCAAGGCCGTCCTTGACGGCAAACAAGTGATGATGCTGGTACCAACGACTATCCTGGCCCAGCAGCACTATCTCACGTTTATGGAAAGGTTTGCCCCCTACCCTGTGCGAGTAGACATGTTGAGCCGGTTTCTCTCGGCCGGCGAGCAAAAAGAAGTGGTTGCCGGAGTCAAGGCGGGCGGGGTTGATATGGTCATCGGGACCCATCGTTTGCTCCAAAAAGATATCAAATTCAAAGACCTCGGCCTGATAATAGTCGACGAAGAACACCGGTTTGGCGTTAACGCAAAGGAAAAGCTGCGGCTGCTACGCCGGTCGGTCGACGTGATGGCCCTGTCGGCGACGCCGATACCTCGCACGCTTCAGATGTCGCTCGGCGGAGTGCGCGACTTAAGTTTGATCGAGACTCCGCCTGAAGGCAGACATCCGGTGCAAACAACCATCACAGAGTTTCAGCCGGTCGTCGTGCATACCGCTATCCAACGGGAGCTGGCCCGCGGCGGACAGATATTTTATGTCCATAATCGGGTCGAGACGATCGAGCGGGCGGCGGCCAAGGTCCAAACCCTGGTTCCGGAGGCCCGGATAATACTGGGGCATGGGCAGATGTCCGAGTCGACCCTCGAGCGGGTCATGCTTAAGTTCCTGAGTCACGAGGTCGACGTGCTTGTCTGTACGACAATCATCGAATCAGGCATCGATATTCCCTCCGCCAATACCATGATCATAGAAAACGCGGATAGATTAGGACTGGCGCAGCTCTACCAGTTGCGAGGGCGGGTCGGGCGGGGCGGGGATCGAGGCTATGCTTATTTTACTTATGAGCCGGGCCGGGTGATGACCGATACCGCCGTTGAGCGCCTTAAGACGATCGGGGAATTCACGGAATTAGGGTCGGGTTTTAAAGTCGCCCTGCGCGATCTGCAGATAAGGGGGGCCGGCAACATCCTCGGCGCCGAGCAGCACGGCCACGTTGTGAGCGTCGGCTTTGATCTTTACAGCCGGATGCTGCGCCAAGAGCTTGATCGCATCCAGGGCAAGACGGCGACGGTCGTCCCGGAGGTGCTGATAGAGCTGCCGATCAACGCTTACTTGCCGGATAGCTATATCCAAGATGAAAACCTCCGGCTGGAAATGTATCGCGCCATTGCCGGCGCCGGCTCGGCGCAAGAGATCGACGATGTCCGTATGGAACTGGACGATCGCTTTGGCCCTGTGCCGGCGCCGGCGGCTAATTTGCTGGCTGTGGCCGGTCTGCGCCGGCCGGCCGCGGTTGCGGGCATCACCGCCATAACCCTGCAGAAAGGCCGTCTGGTCATCAAAAGCCCGGATGTCGCGCGGATCGGGCAAAACAACCGGTTCGAGTTGAACGTCAAGCCGATGAAGGGCGAGGTAGTAGTGAAGGTTCCGCCGTCCCAACCCGACATCCTTAAGTTTGTTATCAACTTCATAAATGTTATATAATGCCATGAGTTAAAAACGGAGGAGTTTCTTATATGAAAAAATGGCAATTGGCATTGATAGGTATCGGCGCGGTGGCTCTCATCGCGGTAGCGATACTTGTTGTAAAGGGGTCCGGTCCGACGGCGGCGACGGTCAACGGCGTGCCTATCCCGGAGTCGGCGGTCGATAAAGACCTGGCCAAATATAAACAACAACAGCCGAACATGTTTAAAGGCGCCGCCGGTAAGGCCCAGGAAAAGCAGCTTCGCAACGCGTCGCTCGATGCTTTGATCACGGAAGAACTTCTTCGCCAAGAGGCTAAGAAAGAGAATATCAAAGTGCCTGAGGCCGAAATAGACGCCAAGATAGCTCAGGTGAAAAAGATGTTTCCGGACCAGAAGCAGTTTGATCAAGTACTGAAACAGCAAGGTATCACTGAAGCTGAATTGCGGACAAAAGCTTCAGAGCAGATCATGGCGGAAAAGATGCTCAAGAAGGTGACCGGTAACATTACCGTCAGTGATAAAGAGATGAAAGATTTTTATGAAAAGAATAAGGCGTCGATGACCACGCCGGCGCAGAAACACTGGCGCCAGATCGTGGTCAAAGATAAAGCCAAGGCTGACGCGTTATTGAGCCGGCTGAAGGACGACGCTGACTTCGCCAAACTGGCCAAGGCCAATTCGATCGACGAAACCAGCAAAAACAACGGCGGCGATCTTGGTCCCGGCGTCGATCTGCCCCCGGATGTGGCGTCCGCTGTTAAGGATGTTAAGGTCAACGAGTTAAGCGATGTGGTTAAGTCAGCCGACGGTTACCATATTTACCAATTGGTTGAGTTAAAACCCGCCCGTCAAAAGAGTTTTGCTGAGGTAAAATCGCAGATAAAGCAGTATCTTGAGCAAAACCAACAGAGAGCTAAGTTTACAGCGTGGTTGGATACGCTGAAGAAAAAAGCTAAGATCGTCAAGACACCGACCAAATAATCGATTTGCTAAAAGGCGCCCCCTTCGGGGGGCCAAAGGACGCTTCATAGATAAAGCCGCATTTCACGATCTCGTCGATATAATGGCGAAACTCCGCTCGCCCCGGGGCTGTCCCTGGGACCGCGAGCAGACCCACGATTCCATAAAACGCCACTTGGTCGAGGAGGCCTTCGAGGTCATCGACGCTTTGGAGAAACAGGACTTTGATGAGCTCAAAGAAGAGCTTGGCGACCTCTTGTTGCAGGTGGTCTTCCATTCCCAGTTGGCCGCTGAGGCCGGACGTTTTACCATCGACGACGTGGTTGACGGGATAGTCGTTAAGCTGAAGCGCCGCCATCCCCATGTCTTCGGAGGCGTTGAGGCGAAAACGTCCGGTGAAGTCCTGGTCCACTGGGAGCGCATAAAGGCCGGCGAGAAAGACCGCCGCTCCGCGCTGGCCGGTATACCCGAGGTTTTGCCGGCACTGGCGTATAGCCAGAAATTACAGGAAAAGGCCGCCCGGGTCGGTTTTGACTGGGCGCTGGCCGAAGATATCCTTGATAAGCTTAGCGAGGAGATCGCTGAATTCATCGCCGCCGACCGGCAGACCCCGGCTCTCGAGGAGGAATTCGGGGATATCCTGTTCACGCTGGTAAATTTGGCTCGTCACCTAAAGATCGATTCGGAATTAGCGCTGCGGCGGGTCGGGAAGAAATTTAAAAACAGGTTCGAGGCGATGGAAGACCTGGCCCGGGATGCCGGGGTTGACTTCGCCGGGTTGGATTTGGATGAAAAGGAACAGTTCTGGCAGCGGGTAAAAGAGAAGGAGGCAATCGATGACGACCATTGAGGCGATATTCGCCAGGGAGATATTGGATTCCCGGGGCAACCCCACGATTGAAGTGGATGTCTATCTGACCTCGGGGGATATCGGCCGGGCGGCGGTGCCGTCAGGCGCTTCGACCGGCGTTTTTGAAGCGATAGAGCTAAGGGATGGAGATGCGGCGCGTTTCCTGGGCAAAGGTGTTTTAAAGGCGGTTGCCAACGTCAACGAAATTATCGCGCCTAAGTTGCTGGGAATGGACGCTCTGGCCCAACGTGAAATAGACCAGGAGATGATCCTCCTTGACGGTACGCCGAACAAGGCCGAGCTGGGCGCAAACGCCGTCTTGGGAGTTTCCCTGGCTGTGGCTAAGGCTGCCGCCGCCGTCTTGGACCTGCCCCTCTATGAATATCTCGGCGGTCCGAACGCTTATCAATTGCCGTCGCCGATGATGAATATCATCAATGGCGGGGCCCACGCGGACAACAATGTGGACCTGCAGGAATTTATGGTCATGCCGGCCGGGATGGCGACTTTTGCCGAGGCTCTGCGGGCCGGGGCTGAGATATTCCATAACTTAAAAAAGGTTTTGGCGGGGAAAGGCTTGGCGACGACGGTCGGGGATGAGGGCGGCTTCGCGCCTAATCTGCCTTCCAATGAGGCCGCCCTGGAAGCCATCATGGAGGCGATTAACGCCGCCGGTTATAAGCCCGGCAGCCAGATATTCATCGCCATCGACCCGGCTGCCGCCGAGTTTTATAAAGACGGCGCTTATCATCTGGCCGGCGAGGGCCGCAAGCTATCCCCGGTCGAGATGGTCGATTATTATGAACGGCTAGTCGACACTTATCCGATTATTTCAATTGAAGACGGCTTGGCCGAGGACGATTGGGACGGCTGGAAGCTGCTGACCGAGCGGCTTGGCAAGCGCGTCCAGTTGGTCGGCGACGACCTCTTTGTCACCAACGTCGAGCGGCTGCGCCGCGGCATCGACGCCGGTGTGGCCAACTCGATTCTTATCAAAGTAAATCAGATCGGGACGCTTTCCGAGACCTTTGACACGATTGAAATGGCTAAGCGGGCCGGGTATACAACCGTCGTCTCGCACCGGTCCGGCGAGACGGAAGACACGACTATCGCCGATCTGGCCGTGGCCGTCAACGCCGGGCAGATAAAGACCGGCGCGCCGTCCCGGACCGACCGGGTCGCTAAATACAATCAACTCCTGAGAATCGAAGAGAATCTGGGGAATATAGCGGAATATCCCGGGCGAAAAGCGTTCTATAATTTGAAAGGATAAGGGGTGGCCGGAGAGATGCGGTATCCGACGGAATGTCATTCCCGCGGAAGCGGTATCCGACGGAATGTCATTCCCGCGGAAGCGGGAATCCATGCGCGCTAAAATCATCGCCACAATTGGGCCGTCCAGCCGCGATCCGGACACGCTCGACCGGCTGATTTCAGCCGGTCTGGCGGTGGCCCGCTTGAATATGGCCCACGGCGACCACCAGGCTGCGGCCGCCGATATTCGCGCGATACGCGAGGCATCGCGGCGTTGCCGTCGGCCGGTGGGGATCATGGCCGATCTGACCGGCCCTAAAATTCGGACCGGCGGGCTGTTGGCCGGCAGCTTGGACCTGACCCGAGGCGATGAGCTGACATTGACGACGGAGCCGGCGCCCGGCACGCCGAAAATGATTTTCGTCTCCTATCCGGAACTGCCTAAAGATGTCGCGCCCGGGCAAAGCATCTTAGTCGCCGACGGGATGATCGAGCTTCAAGTTATCAAGGTTAACGATCATGAGGTGACTTGCCGGGTCTTAACCGGCGGACTGCTCCTCGAACACCAGGGCATAAACTTGCCGCAAGCGACTATCAATACCCCGACCATTACCGGCAAGGACCGGAAAGACCTGGAGTTTTGTCTGGCCGAAGGTGTCGATATTGTCGCTTTATCTTTTGTCCGTTCGGCACGCGATATCATTGAACTAAAAGGACTGATTCACGCCGCCGGCCGGCAAACACCGGTAATCGCTAAGATTGAAAAACATGAGGCGCTGGCCGGTCTGGATCAGATAATCGAGGCCGCCGACGGCGTGATGATAGCCCGCGGCGACCTGGGGGTCGAGCTGCCGGCTGAGGACGTCCCTATTCTGCAGAAGCAGATAGTCAAGATAGCGCAGAAAAAGGGCAAGGCGTCGATAATCGCGACGCAAATGTTGGACTCGATGATCCAATCGCCCAGGCCGACCCGGGCCGAGGCGAGCGACGTGGCCAACGCGGTCTTCGATGGGGCCGACGCGGTGATGCTCTCAGGCGAGACGGCCATCGGCAAGTATCCGGTGGAGAGTGTCGCGACCATGGGCAGGATAGTCGAGCGCGCGGAAGGCAGTGTCGATTACGATAAGCTACTCCGTGGCCGGAGCCATTGGTCGGCTGAGACCGTCAGCGGAGCTATCAGCTACGCCACCTGCCACCTGGCCTCGGTCTTGCCGGCTGTGGCTATTATCACTTCGACCGACAGCGGGCGCACCGCTCGCGAGGTATCGAGATATCGCCCGCGGGCGCCGATAGTCGCGGTCAGTCCGAATGAGGATACAGTCCGCCGGTTGATGCTCTGGTGGGGAGTCGTCCCGATCTTAAGCGATGCCAGCGATAACATCGACGACATGTTGCATAACGCCCTGGCGGAAACCAAACAAGCCGGCTTGGCCGCCCCGGGAGACAAAGTGGTCGTGACCGCCGGCACGCTCGTCAACGTGCCGGGGACGACGAATCTGATCAAAGTGGAAACGATAGAATAGGCGCAGGGCGAAGCTTTTTTCTGCGGCGAGAGCCGAAAACCGAGAACCGACCGAACCGCAAAGCCTCTATTTCTCGGCTCTCGGCTTTCGGTTCTCGGGCGCCGCTAAAGCAGCGCCTGTGCCGGAGGGGGGACTTGAACCCCCACAGGTAAAACCTACACGAGTTTGAGTCGTGCGCGTCTGCCAATTCCGCCACTCCGGCTTAACTAAGCTCAAAGATACCAAAACCGGTCGAGCATTGCCAGCCGATCATAATCAACCAAGCGCTTGACAAATTAAATGATGGGCGAATAATATGCATATTACGTCCGTCAAAGACGTCCCTGGTTCTTCCGACCATGAGGTCGAATTAATTCCGGGGACCCCGGAATTTGGCAATTAACAATTAACAGGCCGTGTCTTAGAAGATTAAGATTCGGATAGGCGCCTGTTATTGACATTGGCAGAAAGGTTATTTGCTCGAGGGTTATCGGCTTGTTCCAGTCCCCGGCTGCCGTCTTGATCAGCGCGGCGTTTGCCCATCGCCATACAAACCTGGCTGCCAGGTAAACAAAGGGGAGCCAAAAAGCCGGCAAGATTTTGGATACGTCGATCGAGCGATGAACCGCCCCCGATGAAGCCAGTTTCAGGCCGATGGAAGCGGCGAATAGAACAGCCATGATCACCGCGTAAACTCCGCCGATTAGCGCCGTCGTTAGCGTCCGACGCCAATATCCGGCAGCCGGATCGTCTTGGTCCAGCCTGGAAAAGAGACGCGCTCCGCCAGTGGCCAGATGGAATGTCCACCCGAAGACCGCCCGGTTATCTCTCGATGAAAGTTTGTCTATCAAAAGACGCATGTCGTTTTCGGACAATTCCTGATGCTCATATAATTGAAAGACACCGGAAGTAAGCAGAATTAACCGGCGCTGTGATGAAAACAATGTGCCGGCAATAGGCAACCGCGAGGGATGCGTGAAGACTTCACCGCCGACACCCAGGTATTCAAGGTAGCGCCGTTGAACCAGGGTCGGGCGCCGGAACCCGGCTTTGGCGGCCGCTATCAGATCGGCGCTTTTCCAGGCATGAATCAGATATCCGGCGGCAATCAAAACGACGATTAAACCCCAGGCTCCAAGATAGGGCCATAAAACAATAGCTATAAAAAGGCTGATAAGCAGGTGCGAAGCGACATCTATAAGAATCATCGAGCTTTCCTTTAGCGACCGTGCTCTTATTCCCGCCTGAGCGCCTTGACGATAGCAGCGGCAACCATCGCCCCCAGCACGTTCATCCAAATATCATCGACATCGAAGGACCTAAACGTGAAGCCAAGAATAGTGGAGTGGAAACAGCGAGTTGCGACAGCTCGATGCTTAGCGAGCAAGAGGAGTTCATTCGGCCGCGTTCTAAGCCAATACTTTGGCCAGCTGATACAATCCGCTGTCGGCGTTGACCGGCTTGGTGAAGGTCTCCTCAAGGGGAGTGACGGTCAGGTTGCGGCCGCTTAAGCCGACCATGATGTCGGATTTGCCGTCATCGGCCAGGTCGGAGGCGTATGAGCCGAGTTGACTGGCGAGGAGTCGGTCGAGCGCCGAAGGGGAGCCGCCGCGTTGGATATGCCCGAGGACGGTCACGCGGACCTCGCGCCCGGTGGTCGCGCGCAGAGCCCCGGCGACTTCACCGGCGGAGCCGGCGCCCTCGGCCACTATTATCAAGGTGTGGGTCTTGCCGAGTTCGTAGCGGCGCTCTATTAGAGCGCTTATCTTATCTATCTGCTCGGGATCGACGGCCGGAGTTCCGGGGAGGCACATGTAGTCGGCGCCACCCGCCAGACCGGCATTGAGGGCGATGGCGCCGGAGCGTCGCCCCATCACCTCGACGACAAAAATACGCTCGTGCGCCGAGGCTGTATCCCTTAGCTTGCTGAGCATCTCGACGACGGTATTAAGCGCCGTGTCGAACCCGATGGCGTAATCGGTCCCGTAGATATCGTTATCGATGCTGGCAGGCACCCCGACCACGCGGATACCCAGTTGGCATAGCGCATGGGCGCCGGCCATTGAGCCTTCGCCGCCAATAACGATCAGGGAGTCTATGTCCAGTCGCTTGAGGTTGTCCGCGGCTATCCGCTGGACCTTGTAGTCCGTAAACTCCACATACCTGGAAGTTCTTAAGAAAGTGCCGCCCCGATCGATGACCTCGGAGACAAGCCGGTTGTTGAGCTCCAATATCTCGCTATCCACCAGACCGCGATAGCCTTCGACAAAACCGAAAACAGCATGATTATTGGAAACGGCCTGACGGGTGACCGCTCTAATGGCCGCGTTCATGCCCGGAGAATCTCCGCCGCTGGTTAAAACCGCTATCTTCATGACTTTAGTATGACCAAAATGAAGTAATTTCAAACATTCGAGCGGTTGGCGCGTTCATCCGACTCTTTGCCCTCGGAGAACACGCCTATTCGGCGGAAGCGGTCGTAGCGCGCTTGTTTGAGCTGTTCGGCGGGGACCGGAGAGAGTTCTCCAAGCGCCTTGATGACGGAGTCGCCCACCTGCCGGGCGACGGTCTGGGGATCGCGATGGGCGCCTCCCAGGGGCTCCGGGATTATTCCATCGATGATTCCCAGTTGCACCAGCTGGTCGGCGGTTAGCCGTAAAGCCTCGGCGGCCTCGGGGGCTTTCTCTTTTTCTTGCCACAGGATAGCCGCGCATCCCTCCGGAGTGATAACCGAATAATAGGCGTTCTCCAACATGAAGAACCGGTCGGTCACACCTAGCGCCAAAGCGCCGCCGCTGCCGCCCTCGCCGATGTTGACGGTGACTATCGGTACAGGCAGTGAGCTCATGGTGCGCAGACACTCGGCGATCGCGCCGGCTTGGCCGCGCTCTTCGGCGCCGATACCGGCATAAGCGCCCGGGGTATCGATAAAAGTCACCAGCGGCAGGCCGAATTTGCCGGCCAGCTTGTAAAGGCGGCCGGCCTTTCGATACCCCTCAGGGTGGGCCATGCCGAAATTTCGCTTGAGCCGGCCATGGGTGCCTCTTCCTTTTTCCTGCCCCACGACCATGACGGCCCGCCCGTCGATTTTAGCTAAACCGCCGACAATCGCTTGGTCGTCACCGAAAGAGCGGTCGCCGTGAAGCTCGATAAAATCATGGAAAATATTATCCAAATAGGCGGAAAAAGGCGGCCTCTCCGGATGGCGCGAAATCTGCACCTTCTGCCAAGCCGTCAGGTTGGAGTAGACCCGCTTTTTCAACCTGCCCATCTGGGCTTCGAGGAACTTTATTTCTTTGGCGATATCGGGTTGATGCGCGGCCGGATGTTTCTTTAATTCTTCGAGCCGTTCTTCCAGCTCGACGACCGGGCGCTCGAAGTCCATGTAAAATCGCCTAGACAACGGATCTCTCCTTGTAGCCGAGGGAAGCTATCAACTGGGCGGTGGTGTTTTTCAGCGCGCTCCGCGCAACTATCATATCGATCATCCCGTGCTCAAGCATCGACGCTGAAGTCTGAAATCCTTTTGGCAAGGTTTCATTGAGGGTTTGTTCGATCACGCGCGGCCCGGCAAAACCAACAAAAGCCTTGGGCTCGGCGATGAGGATATCGGCTAAAGATGCGAAACTGGCGAGCACACCGCCGCTGGTCGGATTGGTGAAGATCGAGATATAAAGGAGGCCGGCCTGGTTGTGGCGCTCGACCGCGGCGGCCGTCTTGGCCATCTGCATCAGCGAGAGCATGCCTTCCTGCATCCGGGCGCCGCCGGAGCCGGCGACAGTAATAACGGGCGTCTGTTCCGCCATAGCCGCTTCAAACAACCGCGTCACTTTTTCGCCTACCACAGACCCCATGCTGCCGGCGATGAAAGCGAAGTCCATCACTCCAAAAGCCACCCGGTGGCTGTCTATGCGGCCGAAGCCGGTGACGATGGCTTCACGCTGACCTGTAGTTTCAATGGCGTTATTTAAACTCTGGCGGTACGGCTTGCGCCCATCGAATTCCAGGGGATCTTGCGGTCGGAGGTCCTCATCGATGGCTGTGAAAGACCCGTCGTCGAGCAGCATCGATATCCGTTCATACGGCGCCAGGGCGAAGTGATGGCCGCATTCCGGACAAACATGATAGTTGCTTAAGATCTCTTTTTGAAAAATAATATGGCCGCAGACCGCGCATTTTGACCAGATTCCGTCCGGGACGGCCCGCTTGTCGGCCGCCCCGCGCGCCTTTTGTTCCCGGCCTTTTAGCCAATCAGTGAAAGACATATTAGACCTCCGGCGGCCGGACCATTAGGGTTGTCTCATTGCCGACAAGAAGCCGGCGCCGAACTCGTTTATCGTCCGGGTCAGGCGCTCTGTGGGCGTCCTTTCGATCAGATCAATGATCGCGCTGCCGATAATAACCCCGTCAGCCGACCTTGCCACCTCCGCGGCCTGTTCCGGCTGGGATATCCCGAAGCCGACGGCGACGGGCAGTTCGGTATTTGATTTTACCCGGGCGATAAACTCTTTGAGATACTCCGGCAACGCTGCTCTGGCCCCGGTTACCCCGGTCAAAGAAACGGCATAGACAAAACCTTTTGCCAACCCGCCGATCTTGGCCAATCGTTCTTCAGAACTTGTCGGTGACGCCAGAAAAATCGTATCGATGTCATAGTCTTCGGCGGCCGAGCGCCAATCATGGCTCTCCTCGACCGTCAGGTCGGGGACGATCAGCCCTTCGACGCCGGCCCGGCGCGCGGCTTGCGCGAACCGCTTGATGCCGTATCGATAGATCAGATTATAGTAGACCATGAGGACGGGTGAAACATCAGTTTCGGCGGCGACCCCGGCGATCATATTCAGGACCTGGTCGGTGTTGACGCCTTTATCAAGCGCTCTCTCGGAGGCGCGTTGGATGGTCGGGCCGTCGGCGACGGGATCGGAATAAGGAATGCCGATTTCGATGACGGGGCAGCCGACCTTAATAAAAGCTCTGAAGACGGCGGCTGAGGTCGCCATGTCCGGCCAGCCGCCCATAATATAAGGGATAAGCAGTTTGCCTGAGGCAAAGCGCTCGCTTATCCGGCTCACAAACCGACCCCCAAGCGGTCGGCGATAACGTTCATATCTTTATCGCCCCGGCCCGACAGATTGACGATGATTATCCGCTCCGCGCTCAGACGCGGGGCCGCTTGCACCAGATAAGCCAGAGCATGAGAGCTTTCCAGCGCCGGCTGTATCCCTTCAGTGCGGGATAGAAGGTTAAAAGCCGCCAGCGCCTCATCGTCGGTGGCCGAGACATACTCGACCAGGCCTTCGTCTTTAAAGTAGGAATGCTCGGGGCCGACGCCCGGATAATCGAGACCGGCTGAGATAGAATGGGCCGGCTGGACTTGGCCGAAATCGTCTTGGAGTAGATATTGGAGCGAGCCGTGAAGTATGCCCTTGCTCCCTTTGGCTAAAGCAGCCCCGTGTTGGTCGGTTTCCAGTCCCAGGCCGGCGGCTTCGACGCCGTAAAGTTTGACCGCCGTCCGCAGCCAGGGGTAGAAGATGCCGATGGAGTTGCTCCCCCCCCCGACGCAGGCGATGACGGTATCCGGATCCCGTTCCCGCGCGGCATGAATCTGCTCCTTGGCCTCCTTGCCGATGACCAATTGGAAATCTCTGACAATAGTTGGGTAGGGGTGCGGTCCGGCGACCGAGCCGATGATATAAAAAGTGTTCTTAACGTTGGTCACCCAGTCCCGCAAAGCCTCGTTCATGGCGTCTTTTAAGGTTTTACTGCCGCTGGTCACCGGGATTATTTCCGCCCCGAGCAATTTCATCTTGAAGACGTTCAGCGACTGGCGAGCGATGTCTTCTTCGCCCATATAGATGTGGCAGTCGAGCCCAAAGAGGGCGGAGGCCGTGGCTGTGGCGACACCGTGCTGGCCGGCGCCGGTCTCGGCGATTATCCGGGTCTTGCCCATTCTTTTAGCCAGCAACGCCTGGCCGATAGTATTGTTTATCTTATGAGCGCCGGTATGGCAGAGATCTTCGCGTTTGAGCCAGATCTGCGCTCCGCCAAAGTGGCGGCTTAAATTTTGGGCGTGATAGAGAGGAGTCGGCCGGCCGACGTAATTGACCAAGTAATAATCGAGCTCCGCCTGGAAGCCCGGATCATTCTTTGCCAGCTCGTAGGCAGCCTCAAGTTCTTCTAAAGGCGTCATCAGCGTCTCGGGGACATATTGCCCGCCGAAATCGCCAAAATGCCCCGGTAGTCCCCCTTTACTCACTCGCCCACCTGGCTTGTTCAATAAAATTCTTCATTTTCTCCGCATCCTTTTTCCCCTGAAAAGCCTCAACGCCACTGGCCACGTCGACGGCATAGGGCTCCACCAGGCGGATCGCTTCCGCGACGTTCTCAGGCGTTAAGCCCCCCGACAATATGACAGGCGGCCCGAACATTTTAGCCGCCACCGCCAGTTCCCAGTCGAAAGTCGCGCCGGTGCCGCCCATCAGTTCCGGATGGTAGCTGTCGAGCAGAAAGGCATCCACGTGATAATCGCCTATCTCCTTGACCGAGTTCTCGTTCTCCGGTCTAAAGCTCTTTATGACCCGGCGGCGGAAAAGGCGGCAATATTCCAGCGTTTCCGAGCCGTGAAGCTGAATGCCGTCGAGCCGGCAGGCGTTGACCGTTTCCTGTATCTTTTCCGGCTTCTCATCGACGAAAACGCCGATCCTGAAAATAAACGGCGGCAGTTTGGCGATGATCTCCCCGGCCTTTTCCGCTGTGATACCTCGCCGGCTGGGCGGATAAAAAATAAAGCCGAGCGCATCCGCGCCGTAGTCGGCCGCCAACAGCGCGTCTTCCAGGTTTGTTATGCCGCAAATTTTGATCTTAACCATGTTTCAGTGGTGATCCTACTTACTTTCCTCTACAGCGTAATCATAATCGACCAATGTTCCGGCCAGATATTGGTCGTAGGCGGAGAGGTCGAAGTAACCGTGGCCGCTGAGGCCGAACAAGATAGTCTTCGGCTCGCCGGTGCGTTTGGCTTCCAAGGCGTCATCGATCGCTACCCGGATGGCGTGGGCCGATTCCGGCGCCGGCACTATACCTTCGCTCTTGGCAAAGGTGAGGGCCGCCTCGAATACCGGGTTCTGGTGGCAGGCAACCGCCTCGATCAATCCGCCTTTATACAAAGCG
>JAUXSL010000086.1 GCA_030679975.1 Actinomycetota bacterium | reverse complement strand
TAAAAAATGAAGAAGAATGCTACCGTTTTTTTGAAGATATCTGCACTGTCGCCGAATTAAAATCTTTGGCCCAACGGCTTGAAGTGGCCAAGAAACTTGATGAAGGCGCCGGATACGCGGAGATAGCCGAGGTGACCGGCGCCAGCACCGCGACGATCAGCCGGGTAAAACGGTGCTTAAACTACGGCGCCGACGGCTATCAGTTGGTCTTTGATCGGCTAAAGGCCTAGTTTTGTCTGCTTTCGTTCATCTTCACGTACATTCGGAATTCTCTTTGCTTGACGGGGCCGTCAGGCTAAAAGACCTGGTGGCTCAAGCCAAAGAACTTGGAATGCCGGCGGTTGCCGTCACCGATCACGGCACCATGTACAACTGTATAGATTTTTACAAAAAAGCTATCGCCGGGGGCGTTAAGCCGATTTTCGGTTGCGAGGTCTATGTCGCCCCCCAGAGCCGTTTCGACAAGACGGCCCGCAAAGATGAATCGAATCGCCATCTAACTTTGTTGGCTCAGAATCTCACCGGTTATCGCAACTTAATGAAACTGGTTTCTTCCGCCTACCTGGATGGTTTCTATTACCGGCCCCGGGTCGACATGGAACTCCTCAAAGAACATCACGAAGGCCTGATAGCTTTAAGCGGGTGTCTCAGCGGCGAACTGTCGAAGTTGATTCTGGTCGGCCACATCGATGAAGCTAAGGCCAAGGTGCGTGAATATCTCGCCATCTTCGGCGAGGACAACTACTTTATCGAGATTCAGGATCATGGGATACCGGAGCAAAAACAGGCAACCGGAGTTTTGGCCGACATCGCCAAAGAACTGGGCCTGGGTCTGGTGGCTTCGAACGATGTCCATTATCTACGTCGCGAAGATAGCACCGCCCATGACGTGCTCCTCTGCATCCAGACCGGCAGCACCCTGGACGAGCCGGACCGGATGCGTTTCAGCACCGATCAGTTTTATTTGAAATCAGCGGAAGAGATGGCTGAGGTATTCCCGGAATACCCGGAGGCTTTAGCCAATACGGTTGCCATTGCCGAGCGCTGTAACGTCGAGCTCGACCTTGGCCGGATACACCTGCCTGAATACGATGTGCCTGAGGGCAAGACGCTCGACAGCTATCTCGAAGAGCTTTGCCGCGCCGGCCTTGCCGAACGCTATCGACCGGTCACGCCGGAAGTGGTCGAGCGGCTCGAATATGAGTTGGGTGTTATCGCTAAGACCGGCTTTTCCGGATATTTCCTGGTCGTTTGGGACTTTATCCGTTTCGCCAAGCAGAACGGCATAAAAGTCGGGCCGGGCCGCGGGTCGGCCGCCGGCAGCATCGTGGCGTACGCGCTCGGCATCACCAATATCGACCCCATCGCCCACGACCTTCTCTTCGAGCGGTTTTTAAATCCCGAGCGCGTCAGTATGCCTGATATCGATATCGACTTTTGCTACGTCCGGCGGCAGGAAGTCATCCGGTATGTGGCCGATAAGTACGGCCAGGACCGGGTGGCCCAGATAATCACCTTCAGCACTATGGCGGCGCGGGCGGCCATCCGCGACGCCGGCCGGGTCTTCGGCGTCCCTTACGGACATGTGGACAAGATAGCCAAGCTGATCCCGGAAATACCGGGGACGACGCTGGAAACGGCGCTAAACTCGGTCGAGGAGCTAAAAGTTGCCTATGAGACCGATGAGGTGACGCGCCGGTTACTTGACACGGCTCAGCAGTTGGAGGGCATGGTCCGCCAGGATTCGATCCACGCGGCCGCTGTGGTCATCGCTAATGACTCTCTCCCCAATTACGCGCCGATTCAGAAAAAGCCGAACACGGAAGTCGTCACGCAATATTCTATGGACGCCATCAAAGATATCGGGCTCTTAAAGATGGATTTTCTGGGGCTGCGCACGTTGACGGTCATCGCCGACGCGGTCACGAATATAAAACGCAATCACGGGGTCGACCTTGACGTCGACAGTTTGGCCCTGAACGATAAAAAAACTTTCCGGTTGTTGCAGCGGGCCGAGACCATCGGCTTGTTCCAGTTGGAAAGCTCGGGGATGCGCTCGCTCGTGCGTGAACTGGCGCCCACGGTCTTTCCCGATATAGTCGCGCTCCTGGCGCTCTACAGGCCGGGCCCGCTGCAAAGCGGGATGGTCAAAGATTTCGTCGATTGCAAGCACGGCCGGAAGATCATCAGTTATCCTCACCAGATGTTGGAGCCGTTTTTAAAGGAAACCTATGGCATCATTGTCTATCAGGAGCAAGTAATGCGCGTGGCGACCGAAATGGCCGGCTTCACGATGGGCGAAGCCGATATCCTGCGCGGCGCCATGTCGAAGAAGAAGCCGGAAGTCCTGGCCAAATATAGGGAAAAATTTATCACCGGGGCCAAAGCCAACGGCATCGATAAGAAGACGGCCGGCAAGGTATTTGACCTGGTAAATCACTTTGCCGGCTACGGTTTTAATAAAAGCCACAGCACCGCCTATGCCGTCATCTCTTATCAAACAGCCTACCTGAAAGCCCACTACCAGGCTGAGTTTATGGCGGCTCTGCTCACTTCCATCATGGATAACAAAGACAAAGTCGCGCAGTACGTCAACGAATGCCGGCGCCTGAAAATCGAGGTTCTGCCGCCCGATGTGAACGAGAGTTTCCGCGAATTCGCGGCTGTCGACACCAAGCGCATCCGTTTTGGTCTCTCAGCCGTGCGAAACGTCGGGGACGGCGCTATTGAGTCAATAATCGCCGCCCGCGGCCGGCACCCGTTTGTGTCGCTGGATGATTTCTGTGAGCGGGTCGACAGCTCGGTCCTGAACAAGAGGGCGCTGGAAAGCTTAATAAAGGCCGGCGCTTTCGATTCACTCGGCGCCAGCCGCAAATATCTCTTAAGCGTATTCGAGCAATCGGCCGACGCGGGCGTAAAGCGCCGGCGCGACTTGGAATCCGGCCAAGGCAATCTTTTTGTCGGCGTCGGCGCCGGGGACGTCAAGCCGGCGGCGCCTGTTTTGCCGCCCGCGGCCAAGCAGGAATTACCCAAACCTGAACTCCTGGCTTTTGAAAAAGAAATGCTCGGTCTATATGTCAGCGACAACCCGCTGCTGGAATTGGCGCCTCTCCTGCGGGCGCAAACGACCACGATAGCCCAAGCCCGGGAGCTGCGCGACGGCATGACAGTTTCCATCGGCGGACTGGTCGGCAAGATAAGCCGGATCAACACCCGCAAAGGGGAAAGTATGGCCTTTATCATCGTCGAGGACCTTGAAGGTTCCATTGAAGTCGTCGTCTTCCCGTCGATTTTGCAAAAATGCCGGGCCATCATAGCCGAAGACGCCATCGTCAAAATAAAAGGCCGCCTTGATGTGAAAGAAGACGAGGTCAAGCTGATAGCCCAGGAGATAACTCCGTTAAAAGAAGCTAAAACCGCTCAGAAACAGGCGCTTTACTTGAAGATCGGCGATGACCGGTTGGATAAAAACCTGATCGCTAAGTTACGCAAGCTGCTAAAAGACCACCCCGGCGACGCCGAAGTCTTTTTGCGTCTCGGTGACGGCGACAAACTGACAACCTTGCGTTTTTCCACCGACTTCCGCGTCGCCGGCAGCGGCCCGCTCATCGGACAATTGAGCGGATTGCTGGGCGACGGGTCGGTGACGGTGGCCTAGAGAGGTCTTGCATCTCTGGTTTTTTAGTTTTCTGTGGCCGCAAAGGCTTTTCAATCTGATCTTCTGGCTATTGGCTGAAATAAAAACCCAATCAGCAGAATTCAGATTGAAGTCTTCGCCGAGGCCGACAAGCTTTTCCTCTGATTCCGACTAACGCCCGGCCCGCCGGGTATTTCACATGCCCCTCTATTGTCTGCTTAACCGTTTATGGTTTGCGTACTTGGAGTGACGGGTAAATGTTTAACCGAGCCGTCCCAAAGGGCCACATCTGCCAGTTAGTGTTTTCCTTAATTACCAAACCGAATGGGAAGCGCGGCTTGGAGTACGCGCGCGCTGTACGCGTTATATTAAGCATACTTAATGAAGGGGGGTGATAAAGTTTTGAAACACTACACTAATAACACAAGAATGTTGATTGATCAAAAAGCAAGGGGTATGAGGGGGGTGTTTATATTGAAAGAATCAAGGAGGTTCTCTTGGAAGGCGAGTGTTTTGTTGGCCATTGTTTCTTTAGTGATTTCGGCACATGCGGCGTCGGCGAACGTGCCCGATAATTCAGTCAGCACGGCCAAAATCCGCAATGGCGCGGTCACAACGAAAAAGATCGCCAGGTTTGCTGTGACCATTAATAAGTTGGCTGGAAATTCCGTGAGCACAGGCAAGCTCAGGGATGGCGCGGTTACGACCGCAAAAATCGCGACCGAAGCGGTAACCACGGCCAAGATCGCCGACGGGGCCGTGACCAACGACAAGCTCGGGGCGAATGCCGTCACCACGGACAAGATCGCGACCGGGGCGGTCGGCACGACCGACATCGCCGACAGCGCGGTCACCACGTCAAAGATCGACACGGACGCCGTGACCCTCGCTAAGATGGCCGACAACTCGGTTGACACAGCTGAGATCGTGGCTCTGGCGGTGACCAACGCAAAACTCGGGGCGAATGCCGTAACTACGGACAAGATCCTCGATGGGACCATCATCACGGCCGACGTCACCGACAGCGCGGTCACCACAGCCAAGATCAATGACAGCGCGGTCACCACAGCCAAGATCAATGACAGCGCGGTCACCACGTCAAAGATCGACACGGACGCCGTGACCCTCGCTAAGATGGCCGACA
>JAUXSL010000088.1 GCA_030679975.1 Actinomycetota bacterium | reverse complement strand
GCGCAAGGATAAGAACGAAAACCTAGTCTAGATTCTCTTTCGCCCACTGCCTGGTCAGTTCATAAGCTTCGGGCTTTGTCTTGACCTTCCCGTCAAGGCGCGCCTCCAGGAGCATGCTTAAGACTTTGCCGACTGTCGGGCCCGGGCCGATCTTCAGATAAGCCATTATCTCGTCACCGTCCAAGGCCGGTCGTATCTTGGCCGACTCCTCCTCAGCTTCCAGCGCCGCGATGCGTGAGTCCAGTTCATCGATGAGCCGGCCGAACTTGGCGGCCAGAAACTGGTTCTGTGTCGTGCAATCCGCCCGCACCAGCGTGCTCAAGGCGGGCAGGCGCTCCGGGCCGATTTCGCGGACGTATTTTCGCACGGCTTTATCCGTCCATCCGAGCCGGTAGGTATGGAACCGCATGTGGGCCGCGATCAAGCCTTTGACTTCCGCGATCGTCTTGACGGGATAGCGCAGCTCCTTTAACCGACGTCCGGCTATCTTGGCTCCGACGACCTCATGATGGAAGAAATGGATCTCCCCGGCATCCGATGTTATTGTTTTCGGCTTGCCTATGTCATGAAAAAGGGCCGCCAGGCGCAGCTCCAGCTCAGGCGGAACGTTAGCCATTACAGTCAAGGTGTGCTTGAGAACGTCTTTGTGGCGATGGGCCGGGTCGCGCAGGCGCCCTAATTCGATCAGTTCAGGGATCACATGCGCCGCCAGGCCTGTTTCAACCATGGTCATTATCGCCGGGCCGGGCCCGTCGCTCACGAGCAGCTTCGACAGTTCGTCGCGGACACGCTCCTTGGAGATGATCTCCAGGCGCGGCCCGAACGCGACGATCGCCTCAACGACTTCCGGCGCCGGTTTCATGTTCAGCTGCGCTTCGAATCGGAGAGCGCGAAGCATCCGCAGAGGGTCGTCCGTAAAGCTCTGTTCGGGGCCGGCCGGTGTCGCCAATCGCCCGGCGGCCAAGTCGGCCAGGCCGTTAAAGAGGTCGATGAACCCGCCCTCAGGCAGCTTTATCGCCATCGCGTTAATGGTGAAATCGCGCCGCGACAGATCGCTCTCTATTGTCGGCGCGAAACTGACCTCGGGGTTGCGGCTGTCCGCGGTGTAAATCTCTTGACGAAACGTGGTTATCTCTATCTTGCACTGAGCTTTAGCCAGGCCGATGGTGCCAAACGCCATCCCGACCTGCCAGATGTCGTCGGCGAAGCCTCTGATTACGCTCAGGGTTTGCTCCGGCGAGGCACTGGTGGCGAAGTCAAAATCTTCCTGAGAACGCCCCAGCAGCGCGTCGCGCACGCTACCGCCGACCAGGTATAACTCGAACCCGGCTGCTGAAAACAGTTGGCCCAAATTCCTGATTATCGGATGGTTTATCAGTTGGTCGGCGCTCTTTTGGATTTGACCCGCGCCTGCCTGAGAATTTTGTTCATTCATCAGAGGGATTTTATCCTAACGGCCCTCGCTCTTCCACATACTGGTTTTTTATGCTATTTCTATTCCAAGGCTGGTGGTTTCTGCCTTGAATTGAATGTATTAAATGAGATTAACGCCGGATAACACCCGTACGGCCCAGGCATCGTCAGGCAGGCGCAAGATTTCCGTTACCGCGCCCGTTGGTTGGCAATCGCCTTTTGAAGCGTACCAAAAACTCTACGTGCCCAACTCATTTTTACTGGAAAGCGTCGGCGGGCCGATGCGGATAGCCAGATACTCGATAATCGGGCTTGCACCCCATACGATTTTCCGGGCCAAGGGATCGCGCATCAGAATAGTCGATTCCGACGGCGAGCGTGTGGTCGTCGGTGACCCTTTTAAGGTTTTGCGCCAATTGTGTTCCGAATTCGAGGTCCGCTCGTCCAGGCCGTTTTGCGGCGGCGCCGTCGGTTATTTCGGCTACGACCTGGGCCGGTTTATAGAGGAGTTGCCGAACCTGGCCGTCGATGATCTGAACCTGCCCGACGCCGTCTGGTTCTTTTGCGGGCAATTCGTTGTTTTTGACCATGCCCGTAAAACCGCGGAAGCAATTGTTTTTGTCGACGCCGGCGGCAGCCCGGGCGCCGCCTATCGCGAGGCCGAAGAGCTGATCAAGAGACTGATTAGCGCCCTTGGGAAGCCGGTACCTGCCCTTCGGGCCGGTGCCGGCGGCCGTCAGACCAAGTGGGACTCAAATTTCAGCAAGACCCTTTTCACGCAAGCCGTCCGTGAAGCGAAGGAATACATCATGGCCGGCGACATATATCAGGTCAATCTCTCCCAGCGCCTGGTGGCGTCGACGGTCTCATCGCCGTTGGCCATCTACTCGATACTTCGGGACCTAAATCCTTCGCCGTTCGCCGGCTTCTTTGATTTTGGCGACTGGCATCTGGTTGGTTGTTCTCCGGAACGTCTGGTCAAACTGGATGGGCAATATGCGCAAACGCGACCGATAGCCGGGACGATTCGCCGGGGACGGAGTGACTTGGAGGACAACCGCCTCCGCGACCAATTGACTGTCGATATCAAAGAAAGGGCCGAGCATATTATGCTGGTTGATTTGGAGCGCAATGATTTGGGCAGAGTCTGCCGGTTTGGTTCCGTCAAAGTGGACGAGTTAGCGGTAACCGAGAGTTATTCCCACGTTACCCATATCGTTTCCAACGTCGTCGGTAAATTAAGTTCCGGGCGCGACGGCTTCGATCTTGTCCGGGCGTCTTTTCCCGGGGGGACGATAACGGGTTGCCCGAAAGTACGGGCGATGGAGATCATCGAGGAGTTGGAGCCGGTCAGGCGAGGTCCCTATACGGGGTCGATGGGGTATATCGGGTTTAACGGCAACCTCGATCTCAACATAATCATCCGGACACTGGTGATCAAGGATGGGTTGGCTTACGTCCAGGCGGGCGCCGGTATTGTCGCTGATTCGGATCCTGAGCGTGAATATTATGAGACTTTATACAAGGCGGAAGCTTTAGTTCAGGCCACCACCTTGGCGGAGGAGCGTCACGGTTGCTTGCCTACGTAAACGGACTGATAACCCCGGAAGAAGACGCAAAAGTCTCTATAAATGATCGCGGCTGGCTTTACGGCGATGCGGTCTTTGAAACGGTTCGCACATACGGCGGGCGGGTCTTTAAGCTTATCGAGCATCTTGAGCGGTTGCAGCGCTCGGCGGATTTAACCGGCATCGACATCCCGCTGACCGGGGCCGATATCGAGAAAGCGCTGACGGAATTATTAAAGCGCGAAACAACGCCCGGGGATGTCATGGCGCGCCTCACCGTCAGCCGGGGGGCCGGCGGCGCCGGGCTTTATCCGGCCCGTCCTTTGAAGCCGACGGTCGTCATCCAGCTCCGAGCCATACCCGACTATTCCGCGGAGACATTTTCGATCGGTTGGAGGGTGATAGTCGCTAAGACCAGGCGGAACAATCCGTCGGCCATCAACCCTCAGATCAAGTCGACCAACTTCTTAAATAATGTCTTAGCCAAGAGAGAAGCGGTCGAAGCCGGCGTCAACGAGGCGTTGATGCTGAATCACCAGGGGTTTATCGCCGAAAGCACGGTCAGTAATTTCTTCATGGTCAAGGCGGGTCAACTACGCACGCCCCCGGTAAGCGACGGGATATTGCCGGGAATCACCCGGGAAACGATCATAAATCTCGCAGGCGTTGCGGGGGTTCCGGTTTGGGAGCGATCGATCGAAATCGAAGCGGCCTATACAGCCGATGAAGCTTTTCTGACCTTGACTTCAGCCGGGGTCATACCGGTGGTCTCCATCGACGGCCGGCCTGTCGGGGACGGCCGGCCGGGCCGGGTGACGCATCAGCTTCTCCGGCTCTATGCCAACCATATCGATCAATTTAGAAAAGGCGGGATATAAGGTGGATGAAGACAAAATAAGGACCGCGGTGCGGATGATCCTGGAAGCCGTGGGGGAAGATCCGGAGAGAGAGGGTCTGAAAGAAACGCCCCGGCGTGTGGCGAGTATGTATGCCGAGCTTTTCAAGGGGATGGTCGAGGACCCGGCCGACTTCTTAAAAGTCTCCTTTGCCGATCAGCATGACGAGATGGTAATGCTGAAAGATATTCCGCTCTATTCTATTTGCGAGCATCACTTGTTGCCGTTTATCGGCCGCGCTCATGTGGCTTACATTCCCCAGGCCGGCCGGATAGTGGGCTTAAGTAAACTGGCCCGCGTGGTCGAAGCGCTCTCCCGCCGGCCGCAAGTTCAGGAGCGATTGACGACCCAGGTCGCTGAAGTTATCACAGACGTCTTGGAACCGCGCGGCACCTTCGTCGTCATCGAAGCGGAGCATATGTGTATGTCGCTCAGGGGGGTCCAGAAGCCGGGCGTTCTGACTATTACTTCCGCGGTCAGGGGTATCTTCAGGGAAAATGAAGCGACCCGGGCCGAGGCTCTGGCGTTTATAAAGGGGAGATAGGATGGTCCCAATCGTCCATCTATTAACAGTTAGAAACTTACAAGAAGCCAAGAGTGAACTGGCGGCGGTCGGGTCCGACCCGGCCAGCCATAACATCATGGCCCCTAAAATGAGTCATCTTCTGATAAAGATCAAGGACCTGGATGCCAGGGCGGCCAATGTCTTAAAGCAAGAGATGCTTGCTAAAGGCGGAGAAGCGGCGGTGGCTAAGTGGGTCTCCACTTTCTCTCAGCCGACGAGCGATGTGATTCTGATGGGCACGCTCAAGCAATACGGGTGGCTTTTAAAAAACCTTGGGGTCCAACCGCATGGACTGAAACAGCTGGTCGAGCCGATAGAGCGTATATTAAACAGTTTGGCGCCCCGGACCATCAAGCTCATCTGCGGCCGTCATAACCTAACGATCGGGGGAAAGACCCTGGTCATGGGGATTTTAAATGTCACCCCCGATTCGTTTTCCGAACAGGGTCTTTTTTTTGACGCGGCTAAAGCTGTGGAGCACGCTCGCCGGATGGTCGAAGACGGCGCCGACATAATCGACATCGGTGGAGAGTCGACCCGGCCGGGAGCCGAGCCTGTCGATGCCCAAGAGGAGATGCGCCGCGTGGTCCCGGTCGTCAAAGAGTTGGCGCTGGAAGTCGACGTCCCCTTGTCGATCGATACCGCCAAAGCGGCGGTCGCCGAGGCGGCGATCGCGGCCGGGGCCTCGATCGTAAACGACGTGACCGCGCTGACGGGCGACGATGAGATGGCGCCCCTCTGCGCCCGGGCCGGTGTGCCGGTGATCTTAATGCACATGAAGGGTGAGCCCCGCAAGATGCAGGAGAACCCGGTCTATGACGACTTAATCTCCGAGGTAGTCGGTTATCTGCAGGGACGCGTCTCGGCGGCCAAAGAGGCGGGCGTAGACGAGGGTAGCCTTTTGATCGACCCGGGCATCGGCTTCGGCAAGTCCGCCGGGCACAACCTGGAAATACTGAAACGATTATGTGAATTCAAGAGTCTTGGTCTGCCCTTGGTCCTGGGCACGTCGCGAAAATCAACCATCGGTCATGTCCTGGGCGGGTTACCGACCGAAGCTAGATTGGAGGGCACAGCGGCGACGATAGCCGTCGGTATCTTAAACGGCGCCAACATCGTGCGCGTGCATGATGTCAAGGAGATGGTCCGCGTGGCCCGCATGACGGACGCTATTGTCACAGGAGAGCGGTGGCATGGATAAGATTATCCTGGACGGGATGTTGTTCTTTGCCCATCACGGGGTGACCGAAGAGGAGAAAGAGGCCGGCCAGCCGTTTGAAGTGGACGTGGACATATTCGCCGATCTTAAGCGCGCCGCCGCTGATGACGATCTAAACAAGACTGTCGACTATGCCGTCGTATACGCGCTGGTAAATGAGGTTATGGTCGGAGAGAGATTCTCGCTTATCGAAACGTTGGCGGAGGAGATCGCCGCTCGGGTTTTAAGCAATCAACTGGTTGAAAAAGTGATTGTACGGGTAAAAAAGCTGAAGCCGCCAATCGCCGGCAAGATAAACAGTGTGGCGGTTGAATTACACCGGGGGAGATGAGAGAGGTGTCCGTCGCCTACATAGGCCTAGGCTCAAATATTGGGTTCCGGGATGATAACATAAAGCGAGCGGTTGAGGAATTGGATGCGGCTGCCGATATTAAGGTGACAAAAGTTTCGTCGATTTACGAGACCAAACCGGTGGGCTATTTAGACCAGCCGGATTTTCTAAATGCCGTGGTCGAGATAGAAACAACTCTCACGCCCCGACAGTTGCTGGTCGTGGCGAAGTCGATCGAAAAGCAGCTGGAGCGGCGGCATGATATCCATTGGGGTCCCAGGACGATCGATCTGGACATCTTGTTGGTCGACTTAATTGAAATGGACGAAGCGGACCTCAATCTCCCCCACCCGGAGGTTAAGAAGAGAGCTTTTGTTTTAGTGCCGCTGGCGGAAATAGCGCCTGAACTCCGGCTGCCCGGGGGCAAGCAGGTCAGAGAGCTGCTTACGGACCTAGGCAAGATCGAGGGCGTAAAGATGTACAAGCAGGAGTTGTCGCGACTTGATTTGCTTGCTTAAGCCGGCAAAGAAGAGACGACCACGGCATATCTATATGTGTGAGTATGTAAAATGAAGGATCAATCACTTTCGAGGGACCAAGGGCAAAATTTTTATCGAGTGCTCGAGGTGCAGAGCCAGGGGAATAAGCTGGTCAAAGTTCGCAGTTTTATTGAAAAACTGGCGGCCGATTGCGGATTTAACCGGGCCGATGTCTTCGATCTAAAGGTCGCTGTGGGCGAGGCTTGCGCTAATGCGATCGAGCATGGGTCGCCGGGCGGCAAAAACAACAGCATCCAGGTCGTTTGCGCATTTGAAAACAACTGCCTTGAGGTCGAAGTCATCGATGAAGGGGTTTTTAAGCCTCGTTTTCCGGCCTTTGATTCGCAACTTAATTATCGCGGCCGGGGCATCCCGTTCATGCTGGCGCTTATGGATGAAGTCGAGATAAAAGAGAGCGAGGAAGGTACGACGGTGCGGCTGGTTAAATGTAGGCTCTACTAGTGATCCGGTCAAAATTGGGAGACGTGGCCCAAAGCCCCGGACGCAAGGCAGACGAACGCCGAGGCGAGGGAGCGTATGTGTGATTACGTGACCGAGCCGAGG
>JAUXSL010000059.1 GCA_030679975.1 Actinomycetota bacterium | reverse complement strand
ATACGCTCGTCGTCAAGAACGAACTCCGGATAGTAAGTACCTACCGTCGTGCCCTGATCTCCGATCGCCTCCGCGCAGAGATAGATTCTACCGTCGGTGCCAAAGGTATAGCAGCCGAGGTAATTAGATTCGCAATACTGGAACCGGGGACCGGTCTGCCGCTCGCCATCCAAGACGGTAATTATGTGATCGAGGTTCCGAAAGAGACGCGATTGAAAGATATTTAGCTGGGGGTGTCGCTTCTTAAGCTTCAACCAGGCGGCCGCCAGCTTATCTTCGGAGAGCCGATATTCAAGTTCGAGCCCGGTGTGGTCTTCGACGGGCGCAAGCAGGGCGACAAAGTTTTCTTTCTCATGCCAACCCTTGAGCGCGATAAAATCGGCCAGCTCAACCAGGCGCCCGATATTTTGGCGATCTATATTGACCCTCATGCGGATGCGCAGATTCAGCGCCAGCGCGCGGTCGATACTGTTAACGATATCCGTGAAACTCCCCTGGCCGCCGGCCTTAGGGCGACGAATATCATGTACGGCGGCCGGCCCATCGACGGTTACCTGGATTTCTCGCAAGCTGGTCCGGTAGGCCGTCTGCGATAAAAAGTCGGCAAGGTTCACACCGTTGGTCACAGCGTCTACCATAAGGCCCCTTTTTGCCGCTGAAGAAAGTATGTATTCGACGATGCTTTTGGTTTTCGGCAGGAACGGTTCACCACCGAATAGAAGGACCGTTGCATTTTCAGGCGCCAGCCGCCCGATCGCGTTAAATATCTGATCGACTTCTTCCGTCGACAAAACGCGCGTTGACTCGGTCGTTAAATTGCCTTCAAAACAGTAAACACAGCGCAGGTTGCAAGCGTAAGTCGGGCAGATCACAAAAGCTGTCGGGCGGGGGCTGCCGTTGTGATCTGCAAACAACTTTTGCAGGGCCGCTTCTTCCGCGGCCCTCGATGGAAATAAATAACCGCGAGTTCGAAGCGCGGTCGAGATGTCGGGCTGATCGGCCAACGCGGCTGTATCCTTGAGAAGCGGCAGATATCGGTTCTCGATGACATCGATAGCGCCCGACAAGGTGTTGACCAATACGCTCGAACGCTCATCCAAACGATGCACTACTTTGTAACGGGTCATGTACATGCCAACCTCCATATAGTACAGTCTTCGTACGTGTAATATATATCGTTCTATTTATCTGTTTGGTTTAGTGGAAATTGCGACTATTTGTTGCGTATTCCAAGTACTCTTGCAGATGTAGCGATATGATTTGCAGCGTGCGCGTGGTATTATTTTTTTGGCAAGGCTATCTGTTGACTGATACTTAGGGAAAGTTGCCCATGCTGAGCCTGTTTCCGTCTGACGCTTTACTCGATGAGATCATAAGGCGCGTCATCACTAGCGCTTTTACGGGCGCGTTATGGCTATTGCTCGCCCTCGCGATAATGCGCCTCTTCAGGGTCAAGAACCCGGCCGTTAAGCATGTATTTTACACTTTGGTTCTGGCAAAGGGCTTTTTTGCATTGGTTCGAGAGCAACCCTACTTTGTTCAAACGCCGGCCAGAATAATTTTGACCCTTCAGTTTCCGAATCCCGGGGCGCCATTGCCGGATTTTCTGGATGTTGGAACAAGCTTTTTCAGAGGCAGCTCTTCAATAGCGTTCGGCCCCGGGATTGTGGTTCTGGCGGCGACAGTGATTTTCCTCCTCTGGCGTTTTTTGGGGTTAATGAGATTCTATAATATCGTGAGCCACGCGTCCGAGCTTGACCGCCGAACGAATGAAACGTTATATGAGATTCTCGATCGCCTGGTAGAGTGGGCCCAGGTCGCTTCCCCCAAGGTAATCTTGGTAAATTCAAACAGCACGCCTTTTACAGTGGGTTTAAAGCGGCCGATCATTTCTCTCTCGCCCTCGCTATTGAAGCAATTGGATCAAGAGGAGATCGAAGCGGTTTTAGCGCACGAGGTCGCGCATATCGCCAGACGAGATTATCTTTATCACTGGCCGCTCGTGCTGATGCGCGATGTTCTCTTTTTTAATCCGTTAACTTATGTCATTTACCAGCGCCTAAGTTTTGAACGGGAAAGGGCTTGCGACGATTTCAGTTTGAAGCTTTGCGGGCCGCTAACACTGGCCAAAAGCTTGGTGAAAGTAGCCGAGATTCGGGAGAGGCAACCGGAACTCGGTCTGATTAGGTCCTTAGCACCCCTATCGTTCTTGTCAAAAAGGCAATCTTATTTCTCCCGGCGGGTCACTGAGTTAATAGAGCCAAAACCGTATGTTCCGCTCTCCTGGCCGAGGCGAGCGCTTTTTTGGCTGAGCGCTTTCGTGTTCTTTTACTTAGAAATCCACATCTCCGTCCTTATATATGGAACGCGGGTGATTTTTTCCTGAGTTTTCGGCCCCATTAGCTAAAGAAAAAGCCTCCTCATGACGACTATGCGCATAGTACTTGTTACGAGGAGGTGTCATAATGAAGGCATTAAATGAGACCGACGAGCTTTGGACCACACTTGATGGGGGCGAACCGTCTGGGAAGGGTTATTGCTGTTGGGCCATCAGTTGCTGCTGGTGGTGGTGATCGAACGCTAAGCAAAGGGGAGCCTGCCGGCCGGGCTCCCTTCTTTTATTCCACTAATCCTTCTTTTAAGGCCATAACAGCCGCGGACGTACGGTCGTTGATGTGCAGCTTCTCGAAGATATTGCTTAAATGGTTCTTTACCGTCTTATCGCTGATAAACAGTTGCGCCGCAATCTCTTTATTACTCATGCCCTTAGCTATAAAAGACAGTACTTCGCGTTCCCGCGAAGTCAGCGCGGCATAGTGCTTGGTCTTTTCGTCCTGCTTCTTCTGCAATTCCGAGAACTCAGTCAGCAGCTTTGAGGCCATCGATGGTTGAAGCAATGAAAGGCCTTCATTTGCGGCCTCAATAACCTGAATGAGTTCTTGAGGCGCTCGACTTTTTAGCAAGTAGCCGATAGCGCCCGCTTTGACAGCTTCAAACAGGAACTGCTCTTCCTCATGCATTGTCAGGATAACGACGGTGGCATCATCTTTGATTTTCTTAATGTTTCGGGTCGCTTCGATCCCGTCCATGCCCGGCATCTGGATATCCATTAATATGACATCCGGATCCAATCTGGTTGCGAGGTCCACGGCTTGAGCTCCATTTTCAGCTTCGCCGATGACTGTCATGCCGGACTCCTCAAGGATTCGCCGGAGCCCCTGACGCATTAGCGTGTGGTCGTCAACGACCAGTACGGAGATATTTTGCATTTTTATGCTCCCTTTGCCTCTAACGGGATAGTTGCTTTGACTAAAGTACCTTCCCCCGGCCGGCTCGTGATCTCAACATCCCCGTTGAGGGACTGGATCCGTTCCTTCATGCCGGAAAGACCGAAACCGCTATCGTGTGAGACGCGCTTTCTTATCTCATCCACATCGAAACCCAGCCCGTCGTCCTTAACACACATTACAACACTTCCGTTGTTACGTTTTAGATCAAGTGTAACTTTTTTTGCTTTGGCGTGCTTCTTGATGTTGTTTAGCGCCTCTTGGGCCAGTCTGAACAAGGCCGTTTCGATGGCCCCTTCTAATCTGTCTTTTATCTGAGGTTTATAGATCACGGCAATATTATTGTTACTGCCAAATCTTTCCAAGTGCTTTTCCAGTGTCGGCACCAAACCTAAGGAGTCCAGAATAGTCGGGCGCAAATCGTTTATCATTATACGGAGATCGGTTATCGTTTCTTGGACTATCTTTTCGATCTGCTCGATTTCTTGCCGGGCGCCGCCCGCCTTAGGATCAAGCGCTTTACTGAGAAAACTTAAGCTAAATATAATGCCGGAAAGGTTTTGGATAACACCATCGTGCAGATCGCGAGAAAACCGGCGCCTCTCTTCCTCTTGGGACTCAGCCAAGCGGGCGTGTAAGCGCCGCAGTTCACTATGATTGGCGATACTCTCTTGATAGAGGTCCGCGTTCTCAAGGACGATTTTAGCCGGGCTGATAATCCCCGAAGCGATCTGGATGTCGCGGTCCCTAAATTCATACCCCGCCTTGGTGTAAATAACCTGAGCTATCGCGACGACCTCGTCGCGTTGGACACAGGGGATGAGAATCGATGATTTGATCCCCAGCTTTTCGATGATGTTTTTGGGGATGAGCCCGCCGATAGCGACGTCGTCCAAGGCCACCGGCACGCGCTCGTCTCTAAGCTTTTTGATCGCCGGGAAAGACCTTGGCGTCAATTGGATATCCGGCTCTTGATCTGAGACAAAGGCGTTGACCTCCGGGTCCCACACAAATAGCAGGGAAGAATCGGCAAAGAGGGCCTCGTGCAGGGCGCCGGCCAGCGCGTTCAAGACCTCCTCGGTGCCGGCCAGGTTGCCGATAGCCAGGGCGGCTTTAAGCAGGGCCGAGGAGACTTCGGCTTCCTCTCTCAGCTTATCTTTTTCGGTGACCAACTGGTCCCAGTTATCAACAAAAAGACCGCTTTCCTGATCGAGCAGCTCTTGCAGTTTTAAGGACTCCACCTGGCGGACATCATGCGCCTTAATCAGCTGTTCACGATCTTTTGTCAGCTTGCCAACCCGGCCACGGAGCTCATTGATCTGGGCACGGTCCCGGCCTACAGCAACCCCGCCGAGAACCGGCACTATAAGGACGAGCGCCAGCAGAAGGTTTTGAGTCGATGATTGCTTAAAGAAATCGTAGAAAGTGATGTTGGCAACCGAAGACTGGTAGTCAAAAACCGCCAGCAGAAGCAGGCCGCCGATGATCAGACCGGCTAACGCGTATACTCCGCTCTTTCTTAGGTCAAATGGTTTAATCAAATCTACCTTCTTTTGGAGGAATCAAAATCATTTCATTCATCGGCAGAAAACACAACAGGGCTTTACTCCGATTTTCGCTGCACATATAATCAAAGCACTTTAGCGCCGCTTTAACAAATCGGCGCTTATTGAAGAGTAGAGGGAAGGCCGTGAAATTCGGCCACGGGCCCGCCACTGTAACTGGTGAGCGATGACGCGATTTGCCGCTGCGCGATTAAGCGGGGAAGGCGCGACAAAGCTTAAGACCCAGAAGTCAGGATACCTGCTGCATAGTTAGCTGCCTCGAGGAGACGGGCGGCGGCGGGACACGTTGTTTCTTTTTTGGATTATTTTGTGATTCCAGAGAGACTGGCGTGTCTTTTTTGTTTTACGCGAACGATCGGGGAAAAGCTAATGTCGGCTAAGACCATAATGATACAGGGAACCGGCTCTCACGTCGGCAAGAGCTTCATAGTCGCCGGACTCTGCCGCCTCTTTAGAGATGAAGGCGTCTCGGTGGCGCCGTTTAAATCGCAGAACATGGCTCTCAACTCCTTTGCCACTGAAGACGGTCTGGAAATCGGCCGCGCCCAGGCAACGCAAGCGCTGGCGGCGGGCATAAAGCCGTCTGTGCTCTTCAATCCGATCCTGTTAAAGCCGACTTCCGACAGGCGCGCGCAAGTTGTTGTTTTAGGTAAACCTTTAGAAGATATGGACGCCCGCGCCTATCATTCCAGAAAAACCGAGATGTTGACGGTCGTGAAAGACGCCCTTGAAACGCTCTGTCGCCAATACGAGCTGGTAATAATCGAGGGGGCCGGAAGCCCGGCGGAGATCAATCTGGTCGACCGGGACATCGCCAACATGGCCGTTGCCCGCCTGGCGGACGCGCCTGTTATCCTGGTCGCGGATATCGATAAGGGCGGGGCTTTTGCCGCCATCATCGGAACGCTCGAACTTTTGCCGCCTATCGACAGGCAACGGGTCGCGGGCTTCATCATCAACAAGTTTAGAGGCGACATCGGCCTATTGCGGCCCGGTCTGGATTGGCTTGAAGAGAGAACTGGTCTGCCTGTACTGGGGGTCGTGCCTCAAATCGACGTTATGCTTGAGGACGAAGATTCGGTCGGTCTCGAGTCCAGGCGGCCGGCAAAGCCGGCCTGGTTGCGTTTGGCTGTCCCTTGGTTTCCCCGAATCGCGAACTTCACCGACCTCCAGCCTTTTGAGCTGATTGACGGCGTGCGGGTCGACTTCGTTCGCTCCCCGGGCGAACTCGGCATTCCCGACGCCGTTATTATACCGGGGACAAAAAACACTCTCCTGGATCTAGCCTGGTTGCGCCGGACCGGCTTAGCCGACGCCGTGATCCGCCTGGCGCGTTCGGGCGTGCCGGTAATCGGCGTTTGCGGCGGCTTTCAAATGCTTGGCCGCACCATAAGCGACCCAACCGGAATCGAAAGCAGCGCCGGCGCCGAGGCCGGCGGCTTGGATCTATTGCCGATTGCCACCACGTTGACCGGTGATAAAACCGTCAAGCAAGTCGAAGGAGCGGTCGTCGGCGGTCGGCGCATACTGGGCGAGCCCGCTATCGACAGCGGATTTTGCGCTTACGAGATCCACGCCGGCGTCTCAGTGCCCGCCGGGCCGGGCGAGCCGTTTTCCCGAACCACCGCCGGCGCTGAAGACGGCTGGGTCTCCGCCGACCTGCCGGTTCTGGGAACCTACATGCACGGTTTATTCGATAACCCGGGCCTCCGGCGCTCGTTCTTGGACGCCCTGGCGGCAAAAAAGGGCATGGACGGACCGTTATCGGATGGCGACGATTTCGACAGCCGTATCCGGACATTGTCGGAAGCGCTCGGCCGGTCGCTTAAATTGGACGAATTGCGCCGGGTCATCGGCTTAAAGACGCCGGAAACGGAGGATGCCGGTGTCCGCTAATATAAACGTACCCAGAATACTAGTGGCGGCGCCTCACAGCGGCGCCGGCAAGACAACGGTGACGATGGGTCTGGCGGCTTGGTTGAGCCGGGAGATGACTGTCCGACCCTTTAAGGTGGGTCCCGACTATATCGATCCGGGCTACCTTGAAGCCGGAGCCGGAAGTCCGGCTATCAACCTTGACGGCTGGTTGCTCACTAAAGACCGCGTTAAGCAGGTATTTTTTAGCCATTCGCAAGATTCGGACATCGCCCTGATCGAAGGCGTCATGGGGCTTTTCGACGGTCGCGGCGCCGGCAGCGCCGGCAGCGCCGCCCAGATAGCGCGCTGGCTGGACGTCCCTATATTACTCGTTGTCGATGCGGCCCGCGCCGGTCGCAGCCTGGCTGCCCTGGTCTCCGGTTTTCGCGGATTCGATAAGAAAATCAATATAGCCGGGGTCTTCTTGAATCGCATCGGCAGTCAGTCGCATTTAGCCGGCGCCCGGGATTCGATTGAAAAATATACCGGGATTCCCGTCGTCGGCCACCTGCCTAACGATCCCGCCCTCGCCGCGCCTTCACGCCATCTGGGCTTGATTCAATCGCCCAGGGCCGAACTTGAATCCCTGGCGCGCTGCATCGCATCGACGTTAGCTGCGACAACCGACCGCGCTCGGCTTCTCGCTATCGCCGCGGCGGCGGGGCCTGTTGATTTCGAGCGGGACCGCCGAAAACAGCCGGTCGGTCGCAAACTGATTATCGGTGTGGCTCGAGACGAGGCTTTCTCCTTTTACTATCATGACAACCTCTCGTTACTTAAATCCCTGGGGGCCGAGATCGCTTTTTTCAGCCCGCTCGCGGACGCCCGCGTGCCGGACGGCGCTGACGGCCTTATTTTCGGCGGCGGCTGGCCGGAGCTCTATGCGGGGAAACTGGCGGGCAACCACGGCATGCGCCGCTCGATCCTTAAATCGGCAGGGCAGGGTTTGCCCATATATGCCGAGTGCGGCGGCCTTATCTATCTGACCAAGTCTTTGACCGATCAGACCGGCCCGCATGCCATGGTCGGTCTGCTGCCCGCTACGGCCATGATGACCGGGAAGCGCCAGGGGCTCGGTTACCGGCAAGCGAAATTCCGACGCTCGACCATTCTTGGCGGAAAAGGCATGGCCGTTCGCGGTCATGAGTTCCATTGGTCGGTTGTCACAGAAAGTCCGGCCGCCAAATCCGGCCGCTTTGAGCAGGCTTATATCTATAATGACGGGCGGCTTGAGGGCTTCGCTTCAGATAAAGTGCTCGCTTCCTACCTGCACTTAAATTGGAACGGCCGCCCCGAATTAGCTGAAAATTTTATCAATTCATGCTTGGAGGCAAGAACGTGCTAGATACTGGGATCATTCTGGTGGGACACGGAAGCCGGGTGCGCGGGGCGGAACATGTACTTCCCGAGCTGGCGGCCATGCTGTCCAGGGCGAGCGGTGGGCCCGTCGATTACGCATATATGCAGTTCGCGCAGCCGACGTTGGCTGAAACGATAGACAAAGTGGTCAAGCAGCCGCTGGCGAAGATTATTCTGTTGCCTGTGTTTATCTCCAACGGCCAACATGTTACCAGCGACATCCCGATGGCCTTAAAGCCGCTCTGCGACCGATATAAGAGTATTTCGTTCCTTTTGGGCGAACCGCTTGGGCCCGACTATCGCCTGGTGGAAATCTTAAACGAGCGGTTGATGTCCCTCCAGGGCCGCCTCGGTGACGGCGCTGAAATCGCCGCCGCCAGTTTTCGCTTGATCGAATCTTCGACAGAGCTGCCCGTCGAACCGGGGCAGCGGGAGATAGCGAAGAGGGTCGTTCATGCTACCGGCGATCCGTCGCTCGGACGAGCCCTGCTCTTTTCCGACAACGCCGTCGCGGCCGGCCTTAACGCTATAAAGCAGGGCAAGATCATTGTGACCGATGTACGCATGGTCAAGGCCGGGATCAGCGCCGATCTGCTCCCGAGAGGAAACACTGTCGTTTCCGGACTTGAAGCGATCGAGGCCGATCTTCCGGCGTCCGGGCTTACTCGATGCGCCCGGGGGATAAGGGATGCCTTAAGAATATATCCTGATGCCTTGATCGCGGTAGGCAACGCCCCGACGGCGCTGAGCGAAGTTTGCCGGATGATCGACGATAAATCGATCGAGCCTCCCCTGGTCGTCGGCACCCCGGTTGGATTTGTCGGCGCGGCCCAGGCTAAAGAAGCGTTAACAAAGAGATCGGTCGATTTCATCACTTTGCCCGGGACCCGCGGCGGCAGCCCGGTGGCGGCCGCGATTATCAACGCCTTGGCAAAGCTGGCAGGGGAGTAGGGGCGCGGATGCAAAAACATAAGTGGGACAAGTTCGGGTTTACGACCGGCATGGCCGCGGCGGCGGCCGGGATGGCCGCGGCCGAATTTATCGTCAGCGGCAAGCGCTTAGCCGAGGTCGGCCTGGCAACACCGGACGGCAAGCGAGACCTGTCGATCGACATCTCGCTGGTCGGCAAGACGGGGAGAGGGGCTAAAGCGATGGTCGTCAAGCACGCCGGCCCCGATCGGGACATTACCGACGGGCTGCCTATCGAGGTCACGATCGTCCCGAACCAGCTTGGTTATGTGAAAGTTACCGGCGGCCCCGGAATCGGCAGGATAACCAAGCCGGGCTTGGCTCTGCCCGTCGGTGAAGCGGCCATCAATCCTGTCCCTTTAGCCCATATCAAGCAGTTGGTGGGAGATAAATTACCTGAGGGCGCCGAGGTCGTTGTCAGCGCCGCCGAAGGCGCCGCTTTGGCGAAAAAAACTTTCAACCCTCGCCTGGGCATAGTCGACGGTCTTTCCGTTCTGGGGACGAGCGGCATAGTCAGGCCGATGTCTCTATCGTCATGGAAGGCGGCTTTGCTGCCGCAACTCGATCAAGCATCGGCCCTGGGCCATAGAACGATAGCTTTGACGCCCGGAAATCTCGGGGCCGCGGCGGCTTTGGCGGCCGGGGTCCCCGAAACAGCCATTGCGCAAATGGGCAACTTCGCCGGCTTTATGATAAGAGCGGCAGCCAAACGGGATCTAAAGATAGTTGTGATCGGCCATCTGGGAAAAATCGTTAAGATCGCCTGCGGATTTGAAAACACCCATCACCAAAAGACCCCGGACCGCTTGAGGCTTCTGGGCTTGCTGGTCAAAGAGTTAAAACCGGGGCTTGAAACAGCCATCGGGGGTTTAGCCAGCGCCGAAGCCGCGGCGGTCTGTTTATTGGAAAAGGCCCCGGAAACGCTTTCAGAGATAGCGGCGTATGCCTTTTGCCGCGTCGACAGAATAGCGCCGGCGTCTTGCGTCGGCGTGCTCATAACCGATCTGAACGGCAACGTTGTCGGCTCGCACCCGACGCGTGACGAAATATTGCGGAGCATCCAATGATAACGGTAGTCGGTACGGGACCGGGCTCACCGGAATATCTGGCGCCCATCGGCCAAAAAGCCATAGCTGCCGCTGAGATAATCGCCGGCGGCGCCGCCTGGCTGGACCGGCTGGCCGGGCACCCGGCCGACAAAATCGATATCCACCCGATCGATCGATTTATCGAGAGGCTTAAGAAAGAGGGGAATGCCAAGCGGATCGTCGTCCTGGTCAGCGGTGACCCGGGTCTTTTCAGCCTTTTGCATGTCATAAAACGGGAGGCCCCGGCCCTTCGCCTTGAAGTGGTGCCCGGCATCAGCGCCGCGCAGGTCCTCTTCGCCCGTTTGGCATTGGACTGGAGCGAGGTAGATTTCGTCAGCCTTCACGGGCGTCCGATAGACATGCTGGCCGGATTATTAGACCATGGGGCCAAATTATGCGTCTTTACCGACGCCGTCAACACCCCGGCCAAAGTCGGTCTGGCCGTGCTTGCCCGGGGTTTTGCGGGCCGGGCGGTCGTGGGCGAAGACTTGACAGGTCCGCGGGAGACCGTGACTAAATTAAGCCTAGTTGAACTGGCTGAGTTCAATATTACGAGAACGCGACCCAAAGCGGCTGATGCGGCCGCGCTTCTGGCCCTCGTCTACCTGGAGATAGATTGATGGACCCGAAAATAACCGGACGTCTTTACGGCATCGGCGTCGGACCGGGAGAGAGCGGTCTGATAACTCTTAAGGCCGTCGAGATATTAAGAAAAATAAAGACGGTGTTTGTGCCCCGATCGGCGGATGAAAAGGCCAGCCTGGCGCTGGAAATATCCCGGCCCCATCTGCCGCCCGGCTGCAAAGTCGCGGAGCTGCTTTTTCCTATGACCAAAGATAAAGACGACCTCGCCAAACATTGGGATCGGGCGGCTGGACCGGTGGCGGCCGCGATGGCCGCCGGGGAAGATTGCGGTTTTTTAACCCTTGGCGACCCCATGCTCTTTAGCACCTATATTTACCTGGTTAGAGCAGTGCGCGCCCTGGCGCCAACAGCGGCGATAGAGTCCGTGCCGGGGATCAGCGCCGCTTTTGCCGCCGCTTCAAAATCAGTGTTGCCGCTGGCTGAAGGGAGCGAATCGATTGCCGTTATCACCGGCGATAGACTAGCTTCACTTGCGTCGATCGCCGGAATGTTTGAGACGATTATTATCATGAAGGTCGGCAAACGCCTGCCTGAGATAAATGCCGCGCTCCGCCGGCTTGGCCTTGACCGAAGCGCTGTCTTAGCCCACCGGGTCGGGTTGGCCGGCGAGCTGATTTGCGACGCCGACGCTGTCGAGGACGATCAGTTGGGCTACCTGTCGACTATTATTGTCAGGACGCGAAGATGAGTAAGATTATTTTTGTCGGGGCGGGACCCGGCGACCCCGATCTAATAACGGTTAAGGGGCGGCGCGCCATTGAGTCGGCCGACATTATCGTCCACGCCGGCTCGCTGGTGCCGCGGCCTATGCTTGCCTGGGCCGCGCCGGGGGCGGAAACAATCGATTCATCCGGTCTGGCTTTTGACGAGATTATGGAGATATTCGCGCGCGCTCACCGCGACTCCCTGGCGCTGGTCCGGCTTCATTCAGGCGACCCCAGCCTCTTCGGCGCTATCCAGGAACAGATAGACTGGTTGCTCGATAACCGGATGGATTTTGAGATAATCCCCGGCGTCACCGCGGCTTTCGCCGCCGCCGCCGTTATCGGCCGGGAGCTGACATTACCTGAAGCCAGCCAGACGGTGATTTTCAGCCGGGTCGCCGGCCGCACGCCGGTGCCAAAAGGCCAGGACCTGGAGAGCTTGGCTAAAATACAGGCCACCCTCTGTCTGTACCTAAGTGTCGACAAGGTTGATGAAATAGCCGCCGATCTGCTGAAACATTATCCACCCGATACGCCGACGGCGGTCGTCTATCATGCCTCGCGCCCTGATGAAAAGACCTGGCGCCAGCCCCTGTCCGATCTGGCTAAGGTCGTTACCGAGGCGAGGATTACAAGCACGGCCGTTATCCTGGTGGGGGCGGCGCTCGGCGCCAAAGGCGCCCGCTCAAAACTGTATGACAAGGAGTTTACCCATGGCTGCCGGGAATAACATTGTGGTCCCAGTCATAAGTAAGGCCGGTCTCCGGCTGGCTCAAAAACTTGAGGCGGAATCCGACGATTTCACTGTCTACTCCCATAAAAGCCTGAACGCAAAAGGATATCAATCGTTTGACCGCGTCAGCGAGGTGGTCGCCGATCTATTTCATCAAATAGATGGTTTTGTCTTTATAATGGCCGCGGGCATAGCGACGCGGACCCTGGCGCCCCATCTGGAAAATAAATCGACCGACCCCGGCGCGGTGGTGGTCGATGAGGCCGGCGACTACGTAATAAGCCTGGTCGGCGGGCATGAGGGCGGAGCCAATGCCCTGGCTTACCGGGTAGCGGCGGCCATCGGCGGTCAAGCCGTTATTTCAACCGGAAGTGAAGCGCAAAAACCGCTCACAGTCGGCGTCGGCTGCCGGCGCGGAACGCCGGCAGCCGATATCAAAACCGCGATACTGGATGCTTTGTCCGGTATCGGCGCCCCGAGCAGCGACGTCAATTGCTTGGCCACCATCGACGAAAAACGCGCGGAAGCGGGGCTCTTGGAAGCGGCGACCCAACTCGACCTGCCGATACGCTTTTTCTCCGCCGCCGAGTTGCGGGCAAACGCCGGTTGGACCGAGATTTCCGAGCCCGCGATGCGGGCCTTTGGTGTCGGGGGTGTCTGCGAGCCGGCGGCGCTCTTAGCCGGCCGAGGGAGCCGCCTGATTTTAACGAAAGCCAAGTATGAAGGGGTCGCCGTGGCGATCGCGGCCAAAAATGTCGTGACCGAACCGAGGCGGAGGATAACGCGGCAGACGGGGTTTTCGGCCGCGGGCAAGGGGTCGATCGCGTTGGTCGGCATTGGCCAGGGCGACGGCCAAATGACCGAGGCGGCGCTCACCGCCCTTTTTAACGCCACGGATATTGTCGGTTACAAAACTTATACTAAAACGATCAGCCACTTACTTGCCGGACAAACCGTGCATGAATCAGGCATGGGAAAGGAGCTGGACCGGGCGGCCTTAGCGGTCCGGCTGGCCCGGGATGGAAAAGCCGTGGCCGTTATATCCAGCGGTGACAGCGGCATCTACGGGATGGCCGGCCCGGTCCTTGAGATTCTCGGAGACGTAAAAGGCGAAATCGACGTCCGGATCGTCCCCGGCATAACGGCGGCCGGCGCGGCGGCGGCGGCTGTCGGCGCTCCTTTGATGAATGATTTCGCCGTCATCAGTTTGAGCGATCTGATGACGCCATGGCCGGTCATTGCCGGGCGGATCGGGGGCGCGGCCGCCGCCGACCTTGTCATCGCCCTGTATAACCCGAAGAGCCGGGGCCGCCAAGATCAACTGAAAAAAGCGTCCCGGTTGATAAAAAAATATCGCCCCGGAAGCACGCCGGCGGCCGTCGTGCGAAATGCCGGCAGCGCCCCGGAGGTCTGCCTGACAGACCTAGACGGCTTGGCCGCCGCTTTTGTGGACATGCGCTCGACTGTTATCATCGGCAACTCACAATCCGAAGTAGTCAACGGTTGGTTCGTGACAAAAAGAGGGTATAGGCTATGATACTGGTTCTCGGTGGGACGACTGAAGGGCGCCGCCTGGCCGGCTATCTAAGCGACAGTGGCTTTAAGGTCATGTTGTCGACAGCCACCACTTTTCCCGACTCTAGGGGTCCGGCCGAAAACCCCCCAGGCCGGGCTGACGGCGTGACCGCGATAACCGGCATGCTCGATCGCCGGGCGCTGGCCTGTTTGATAGACGACCGGCGCATCCGGGCGTTAGTCGACGCGACTCACCCGTTCGCCCTGGAAATAACCAAATTGGCCCGGTCGGTATGTGAAGATTTAAACCTGCCCTATCTGCGCTTCGAGCGCGCGCGGGAAGAAATCCCGGGCCATCCCGACATAATCTTGATCGATCACCTCGAGGACGCGCCCGGAGCGGCCGCGATGAACGGCGGGAATATTTTCCTGGCGACCGGCGTAAAATCGATCGAGCGCTTTGCGAACGAAATACCCCCTGAGCGAGTTTTCGCCCGGGTTCTCCCATGGCCGCAATCCTTGGACGAGGCGCTTAAATGGTTGCCGCCTTCTAATGTTATCGCCGCCCTCGGCCCTTTCACCCGCGAGTTCAACGTAGCTTGCTTTAACCTCTTCAATGCCCGCATCCTGGTCACCAAGAATTCAGGGGCCGGCGCGGGGATGGAAGCAAAGATAAGCGCCGCCCTGGAGCTCAAAATGAAAGTCGTCATAATCGACCGGCCACACCCGGTTGACGGCGCCTTTACCGATTTTGCCGCTCTCGCGGCCCGCCTGGAGGGTGTCTTATATGGCGCCGTCTAAAGGTCCGGCCGAAAACCCCTTGGGCCGCCTGACCTTGGTAATCGGCGGAGCGTCAAGCGGCAAAAGTTTACTGGCGGAGCGCCTGGCCGGGGAGGGCGGGGCCGTGACTTATATAGCCACAGCGAGGCCGCTTGACAACGAGATGAGGGCCAAGATAGAAACTCATCGGAGACGGCGACCGCCCGGCTGGCGGACGATTGAAGTAAGCGGTCCCGACCTTCTTGAAGTCTTGCCCGGGGTAGCGGACGGGGTCGTCATCGTCGACGGCCTGACTCTTTACGTGGCGACCGCGATGGCCGCCGCCAAAGACCCGGAGGCTCATATGAATGAGGTCATCCAAGCGTTGCGAAAGGCGGTCGGAACGGTCATCGTCGTCTCCGATGAGGTCGGCTTGGGGTTGGTCCCGGAATCGACGGCGGGGCGGGCCTTCAGAGACCTGCTTGGCAGAGTCAATCAAAGGTTGGCGGAAGCGGCCGACAACGTCTATTTTGTGGCGGCGGGATTGCCTTTAACATTGAAGGGTCGGGAGACGATAGGGAGCGACGGATGGGCATAGCGGTTTTAATCGCCGTCGCCTGCGATCTGGCATTCGGCGAACCAAAGACACGTTGGCATCCCATCGCGCTGATCGGCCGAGCGATGGATAAAGCCGGAGCCGCGCTGCGCGCCCGGGCGACGGGTCGGACGTCTAAGCGAGCTATGGGAGTCTTACTGGTCCTCGCCTTTTCTATTGCTTCGCTATACTTAAGCGGTATTCTTATTCTAGGATCCAATCGTTTATTCCCGGGCTTTGGCTGGGCCGCGAACGCTCTGCTTATCTGGCTCTCGATAAGCGTCGGCGAGCTTATCATCGTCTGCCGGAAGATAAACAGCCGGCTGGGAACAGGGAAGATCGATGAGGCGAGGCAGCTCCTGCGTTGCCTGGTCGGACGGGAGACAGACGATTTGAACGAGCAACAGATCAGAACGGCGGCTCTTGAGTCGCTCGCTGAAAATCTGGTCGACGCCGGTATCGCCCCTCTCTTTTACGCGTTTATCGGCGGCGGGCCGTTGGCCTTTACTTACAGGATCATCAATACCATGGATTCTATGTTCGGCTACAGAAGCGAAACTTACATTGATTTTGGCTGGGCCGCGGCGCGTCTTGACGACGTTGCTTCTTGGGTGCCGGCCAGATTAACAGTGGCCGGTTTGGCCCTCGCCAACCGCCTCCGGGGGCGTGGCTTTTGGTCCGCCGTCAAGGCAGCCGTAAGCGACGGCGGCAAGCACCCCAGCCCGAACAGCGGCCCGGCGATGGCGGCCTTCGCCGGTGCGCTCGACATTCAACTGGGCGGTCAACGACTTTACGAAGGGATACCGGTCGTTTACGGATATTTCGGCGCCGACATTAAGCGGATTGACGCGGATATGGTAGACGCCGCCGCCGGCTTAGCGGCCCGGACATTTGTCACTTTGGCGGCGCTCGGTGTTTTGGTCGCCATGTCCTTCCAGGGGGTCTCATGGCTGATAGGATAGGCCTTGTCCATGTCTATACCGGTGACGGCAAAGGCAAGACGACCGCCGCCATAGGCTTGGCTGTGCGCGCGGCGGGCCGCGGGTTAAACTGCCGCATCATCCAGTTTATGAAGGGCGCAACGACCAGTGGCGAGACCGCGGCACTGGCGGCCATGGAAACCATACACATAGACCGCATCGGATTAAATCTGATCGGCCCTAATCCGCCCGACACCGATGAGATCAAGCGGAGCCTTATCCCGGCCATGGAAGCGGCGCGAACGGCCGTCGGCGGACAATTTGACTTAGTGGTACTCGATGAGATTATTACAGCTTGTTCAGCCGGTCTGCTTTCTGAACCCAGCCTGATTTCAATCATTCAAGAAAAAGCCGAGGCGGTCGAGCTGGTTTTAACGGGCCGGGGAGCGACCGAAGAATTGATCGGCCGCGCCGATTATGTGACGGAGATGAAAAATATTAAGCATCCTTTTGACCAAGGACAACCGGCTCGAATAGGGATAGAATTTTGAAATCATTTTCAGTCGCCGTCCCCGGCTCTTGCGGAGAGTTGCTTCAGGGCTGCCTTGACGGTCGCGATTTCCATGTCAGCTGCCCGGTCGACATCTTTAGCCGGGCGACGGCTTTCTTCGACGGCGGTCGGCCTCGTTTCAACAACTTAAGGCCAAAGGCGCGGCTCGGCGCCATGGCCGCCTTGCGGTCCGCTGAGTTCCGCTTGCCGAATCTGCGTGTCGAGTTGGAGAGCGACCTCGAACCCGGAAAAGGGATGGCCAGCAGCACGGCGGATATAGCCGCGGCGGCGGCGGCCGTGACTTTGGCTTCAGGCCGCCAACCCCGGGAAGATGAACTGGCCCGATTGGCGGTGGCGATTGAACCGACCGACGGCACTTTGTTTCACGGCATCGTCGGCTTCGACCACAAGGAGGGCGCAAGTCTGACGCGGCTCGGGACAGCCCCGGCCCTAAAAGTGTCATACATCGATACCGGCGGGTCGGTCGACACAATTGAATTTAATCGGTCGAAAAAAAGATATACACCCAGCCAGCTTAAGGCCATCCGATTTGCCTACGAGATGATCGTGGCGGGTTTTAAGTGGCGGGACTGGCGGTTGGTCGGGATGGCTTCAACGTTAAGCGCCCGGGTCAATCAAGAAATCCTGCCCAAACCGGCCCTGGAAGAGTTGATCGAAATAGCCGCGTCCGTCGGTGGTTACGGGGTCGTCGTCGCCCACAGCGGGACGGTCGCGGGCATCGTACACGATCGCCGGGACGCGCATGTGACCGGGGCGATAGCGGATATGGGAGTGGCGCCGCCGGCAACAGCCACGATCATCAACGGCGGGTGGCGACTATGCCTCTCTTAAACACAACGGAACGTCAATTATTCAGCCAGCCGCACGGCGGTAATATCCAGGCGATAGCCCGCTTTTTAGGTGTGGCGCGGGAAGATTTCATAGACTTTAGCGCGAACATCAACCCTTTCGGCCCGCCTCCGGAGATAGTCGCTGCCCTCGCGGCTTCAGCCGGATCGATTCAAAATTACCCGGAACTCGATGCCGCTACCTTTGTCGACGCGCTCGCCTCGAGACTGGCTATCGAGCCGGAATGCCTGGCTCCGGGGAACGGTTCGGCCGAACTTTTGTACTGGCTGGC
>JAUXSL010000043.1 GCA_030679975.1 Actinomycetota bacterium | reverse complement strand
TCGGGTTGACAGCCATCTTTATACAGGCTACACAGTGCCCAGCTATTACGATTCACTATTGGCTAAATTGATCGTCTGGGGTCGCGATCGCGATGAAGCCTTAAGCCGGGCCCGCCGGGCTTTGGATGAATTTATTATCGTCGGGCCGAAGACGACCATCGATTTTCACCTTCATGTCGTGAATGATCCGGATTTCAAGCGGGGTCGCGTTTCGACGAGTTTTCTTGATACCGTCGTCTTAACCGGAGCCGATTCATGATTGAACGGCGCAAGGCTCGCCAGGCGGCGCTGGAACTACTCTACCAGCGCGAAATATTTGAATGTAGTCTGGCTGATGCTGTCTCCAGGCAGGCGCATGCGGCGCCTGACAAGCCCCTGCCGGAGTTCAGTCTGCGGTTGCTGCAGGGAATAGATGTGAACCAGCGGGCGATAGATAAGCTTATCGATAAGCATGCGAAGAACTGGGCAATCGACCGGCTGCCGCTTATCGACCGCAATATATTGCGGATAGCCCTTTATGAAATGCTGTTTGAGCCCTCGATTCCCGTAAGCGTCTCGATCAACGAAGCGATCGAGTTGGCTAAAGTCTTTGGCAGCGCCGAATCCGGCAAATTTATCAATGGCGTCCTCGGTCAAGTAGCGGTAAGCTTAGGCGACCGGGACAAAGTACCGTCGTCGGGAAAAAGGAGGCCAAGTGAGCCAAGATATCTCCTTTGAAGAAGCGCTTAGCAAGCTTGAGGCGATCGTCGCGCAAGTGAAGCAGCCGGACATCCCCCTGGATAAGTCGCTGGATCTTCTCGAAGAAGGCGTCAGGCTAGCCAATGTATGCACCGAAAAGACCGATCACACTTATTGGCGAGAAGAAATTGAAGAGTCGAGCGACAGTGAGTCTAAGTTATCCTGAGGATTTAAAGCTGCTTGTCAATGAGGCTCTGCGGCAATACTTTCCCAGGAGCGACCGGCACCTCAGCGTCGTCAGCGAGGCAATGTCCTACAGCCTTTTCTCGCCCGGCAAACGGTTTCGGCCGGTCCTGACACTTCTGGCGGCCGAAGCTTTGGGGGCCGATCCGAAGATAGCTTTGCCGGTCGCTTGCGCGATTGAGTTTATACATACTTATTCTCTGATCCACGACGATCTCCCGGCCATAGATAACGACGACCTAAGGCGGGGCCGGGCGACCTGTCATATCAAGTTTGGTGAAGACGTCGCCATATTGGCGGGCGACGCTCTCTTCGCGGAAGCGTTCGTATTGGTCTTGACGGAGCAGCAAAAATATGCGGATGCCGGACGGTTGCTGGAAACTTTGAGAGAATTGGCCGCGGCTACCGGGATAAACGGTATGGTCGGGGGCCAGGCGGTCGACATTATGGCAACCGGGGCGGACGTCGACCGCGATACCTTAGAATATATCCACAACCACAAGACGGGGTCGCTTATAACGGCGGCCGCCAGATGCGGGGCCATTTTAGGTGGGGGTTCCGCGGCGGAGATCGAAGCGATCTCTGAGTATGCCAAACATTTGGGACTTACTTTTCAGATAATCGATGATATCCTGGATGTGGTCGGCTCGACAGACGGTGTCGGCAAGCATGTCGGGCGGGACGCGGACAATCGCAAGACCACCTTTCCGGGCCAGCTTGGGGTAGATAAAGCTCAAGACGAGGCCCAAGCAACCGCCGCCATGGCGATCGAGGCCTTGTCCGGAGCGGGATTTAAGACAGATAGATTGGTTGATATGGCGAATTTTGTCTTAAGGCGGACATCCTAATATGGCCGGTCGCATTCTCGACGAGATTACTTCGCCGGTTGATCTAAAGGGACTCTCGGGGGAACAACTGACCCGGCTGGCCCGGGAGATCAGGGATGAAATGATCGACGTCACCTCGAGACGCGGCGGGCATTTGGCGCCAAACCTCGGTGTCGTGGAGCTGACCATCGGGCTGCACCTGGCCTTAGACAGTCCCAAAGACAAGATAATCTGGGATGTCGGTCATCAGTCCTATGTCCACAAGCTTCTGACCGGTCGGCTCAATGAGTTCTCGACACTCAGGCAATACGGCGGGATAAGCGGTTTTCCCAAGCGCAGCGAGAGTCCTCATGATTGTTTTGACACCGGCCATGCCAGCAACTCGATCAGCGTGGCGCTGGGTATGGCGATCGCGCGGGACCGGCAGGGAGGCGACGAAACGATAGTGGCCGTTATCGGCGACGGCTCGATGACGGGCGGCATGGCTTTTGAAGCCTTGAATCAAGCCGGCCATATTAAGACCGATCTGGTCATTATTCTTAACGATAATGAGATGTCGATCGACGGCAATGTCGGCGCGCTCTCCTGCTATCTTAACCGCATCCGGCTCGATCCGGCGTACAACCGTTTGCGCCACGATATCGAGCAGGGTTTGCGGCGGATACCCGGCATCGGCGAAAAGATGGTCAACATCGGCGAGACCTGGAGGACCGCGTTAAAACAATTTCTCGTGCCGGGGATGCTCTTCGAGGAACTCGGCATCAAATATATCGGCCCTATCGACGGACACGACATCGAAGCGGTCAAGACGGCGGTGACGATGGCCAAACCGTTGGATGGACCGATCCTGGTCCATGCCCTCACTAAAAAGGGCATGGGGTATAAACCGGCTGAAACGCATCCGGAACGGTTCCATGGGACCAGCGAGTTTAACGTTAAAACAGGCCAAGCGATCAAGAAAAAAGAGGTTCTACCCAGTTACGGGCAGGTCCTTGGCGCCGGCTTAGCGCGGTTGGCTGTCGAGGACCAAAAGATCGTCGCCATCAGCGCGGCCATGGCGCAGGGCACAGGGCTCGATCTCTTCGCGGCGGTCCATCCGGGACGGTTTTTCGATGTCGGCATCGCCGAGCAGCACGCAGTCACTTTTGCCGCCGGTTTGGCCCAGTCCGGGCTTAAACCGGTGGTGGCTATTTATTCCACGTTTCTGCAGAGGGCTTACGACCAATTAATGGAGGACGTTTGCCTCCAGGGGTTGCCGGTCGTATTCGCTCTTGACCGGGCCGGTTTGGTCGGTGACGACGGACCGACGCATCACGGCGTTTTCGACCTGTCTTACTTGAGCCACATGCCGGAAATGCTGGTAATGGCCCCAAAAGATGAACCGGAATTGCAGCGCTTGCTGGGCACAGCTTTAAGTTGCAACCGTCCGGCGGCCATCAGGTATCCGAGGGGGAGCGGCCCGGGGATCCCCGTCATGAACGACTTTACGCCTCTGCCGATTGGAAAATCGGAGGTCCTCAGCGCCGGAAAGCAAGTGGCTTTATTGGCGGTAGGCCGCATGGTCTCTATCGGCCGGGAAGTGGTCGAGCAGCTGAAAAAGTATGGTATTGATTGCACCCTGGTCAACGCGCGGTTTGTAAAACCTTTGGATACGGAATTGATTTTAGACCTGGCCGCCATGCATGAACTTCTGGCCACCATTGAAGACAATAGCATTGTCGGCGGATATGGGGCAATGGTGGCGCAAGTCGTCGCTTCGATCGGCAATTGCCGGCTGGTCAACTTCGGCCTGCCGGATTATTTTGTCAGCCACGGCACGGTAGATTGCCTACTCAAAGAGGTTGGTTTGGACGCCGCCTCGGTCACGGAAAAAATCGTCGCTATTCTGAAAAATTATGACAAAAGAGAGGCTCGATCGGCTCTTAGTTAAGCTGGGCTTGGTGGAAAGTCGAAATCAAGCTTATGCCGCCATTATAACCGGGGAAGTCAGGGTCGACGGCCAAATATCGGTCAAGCCCGCCCAACTGGTTGAGTTAGCCGCCCGGATCGATTACCGGCCGGGCGATTTAGATTATGTTTCGCGCGGCGGCACGAAATTAGCCAAAGCCTTAGACGACTTCAAGCTTGACGTAGCCGGCTTAACGGCTCTCGATGCCGGCGCTTCCACCGGCGGTTTTACGGATTGTCTGCTTAGGCGGGGCGCGGCCAGGGTGATAGCGGTCGATGTCGGATACGGCCAGCTGGCCTGGAAGTTGCGCCAGGATGATCGCGTTGAGGTGCTTGAGCGCGTGAATCTGCGATTCCTGACCCCGGACAAGCTGTCGGTTTTGGCTGATATTGCCACTTTGGATCTCTCGTTTATCTCGCTGGCCTTGGTCATGGCCGCCGTCGCCCGGTGCTTAACGGATGACGGCACAATTGTATCGTTAGTAAAGCCGCAGTTCGAGGTGGGTAAGGGCAAAGTGGGTCGCGGCGGGATCGTTAAGGATCCGCGACTCCATGTTGAGGTTCTGGCAGCGCTGTCGCGGCGCTTTATCGGCGGCGGGCTATCGCTTGCGGGCATGACTTGGTCGCCGATTGTCGGAGCCAAGGGCAACATCGAATACTGGTTGCATCTGTCCAAAAAGCCGTCTGTCGGTTATTCTATCGAAATGATCGGTAATTTAGTTTCACAGGTGGTCGCCGACGCGCGGGAAGCGCTGATAAAGCCGGAGACGGAAGAAGACCCGCTAAATAAATGAAAAAAGTCGCAATCATCCCTTATATCAATAAGCCGAGGGTCCCTGAGATCACACTGCGGTTAGTCGATTGGTTGAATCGACATAAGATCGCCATGTCGCTGCCTATCGATGATGCCGCCGGCCTGGGCCTAACTGAATTCGGTGTCCCCGAGAGCGCGCTCTTCGACGGGGCCGACCTGGCTGTGGCACTGGGAGGCGACGGCACCGCATTGCGGGCCGTTAGGCTAATGGGCGAACGGATCGTGCCGATGGTCGGGGTCAATCTGGGCGAGATGGGTTTCTTGATGTGGGTGATGCCGGACCGCGTTGAGGCGGCGCTGGAGCGCATTCATGCCGGCGATTTTCGCATTGACGAAAGGCACATGCTCAAGGCGCGGATCGACACGGCCGGCGGTAGGGTGATCGACCGCTTGGCGCTGAACGATATTTTAATCGGTCGTGAAGAATTCGGGCGGCTTGTAAAGCTGGATGTGCTCGTCAACGACAAGCTCTTTTGCCGTTACGCCGCGGACGGGGTTGTCGTGGCTACGCCTACCGGTTCAACCGCTTACTCGCTCTCGGCGGGCGGGCCGATAATCGCCCCCGCGACCGAAGCCTATGTGCTGACGCCGATCTGCCCGCACTCGCTTAACAATCGCAGCCTCGTCTTTAACCATCGCGATAAAGTGACGATCAAGCCTGTTCTAACCGAGGCCGGCGCCAAAGTAGGCGTGAGTATCGACGGAGTTGCCCTTGAGGATATGGGCGATGTCGGCGGGATCGATATAGGTCTGGCCGAGCAGAGATGCAAATTCGTCAGTTTAAACGGACCGGGCTTTTACCAGGCTCTCAGTGATAAACTGAAGAAGTGGCTGAATTTGACGTGATGCAGGATGCGGGATATGTCATTCCTGCGAAACTTGTTCTCGACTCCGATCGGGGAGCAGGAATCCAGGATGCGGAATATGTCATTCCTGCGAAAGCAGGAATCCAGGAGGCAGGATTCATCCAGGGTGTTTAGAGACTATGCTGGCTGAACTAACCGTTAAAGATTTTGCTCTCATAGACGAATTGGCCCTGTCGTTAAAGGAGGGTCTGAATATTATTACCGGCGAGACGGGGGCCGGTAAAAGCATCATAATCGAGTCGATAAATCTGCTGGTCGGCGGGCGCGCCGATACTTCTCGCGTCCGGCGGGGAGCGGACGCGGCCGATATCACCGGCCTTTTTATCATGGACGACGGACGCGAGGTCGCCCTGCGCCGGGTCTTAAGCCGGGACGGCAGAAGCCGCGCTTTTATCAACGGCCGGCCGGCGACTACCGGTCAACTTTGTGAGATCGGCGATGCCCTTCTCGATATCCATGGCCAACACGAACACCAGGTCTTACTGAATGTCCAGAGACATCTTGAATTGATAGATCGGTTTGGCGGCGAAGGGATCCGGGCCGCGAAAGAAGCTTATCAAGCGCTTCGGGCCGATTATCGACGGAAGCTCAAGGAAATAGCCGGTTTGCGAGCCGCCGAAGCGGCGTGGCGCGACCGGCTCGATTTGTTGACGTGGCAGATCAAAGAGCTAAGCGGGGCCAAGCTGACCTTAGGTGAAGATGAAGAGCTGGAAATCAAAGTCAACCGGATGAAGGGCTACGCCAGGATATTTGAAGCGGTTGGTAAAGCCCGCCGGGCCATCGACGATACCGCCATTGACGCGGCCCAGACGGCGCTGGCGGAAATCAGCCGGGTTGCGGATGCCGACGATGAGCTCGGGACGGTGACCGGCTTGCTGGAGGCCGCCGCGGCCAACCTTGAAGAAGCCGGGCGTGCTTTAAGAGATTATTGCCAAGAACCGGACTTTAACGAAGGCAGGCTCGAGGCCCACCAGGAGCGCCTCTTCGCGCTGTCCGACCTGAAGAAAAAGTATGGTCTATCGCTCCAGGGTCTGGTCGACTATTTAGCCGCGGCGCAGGTCGAGTTGGCCGGGATCGCCGGCTCGGATGCCGTGGCCGAAGAATCGGCTAGGCAAGTCGAGCGATTGTCCCGGGAAGTGAGTGCGGCGGCTGATGCTCTGAGTCTGGTCCGGGGGGAAGCCGGAGGGCGGTTCGCCGGGCTTGTCCGCTCGCAGCTTCAGGATTTAGCGATGGCCGGCGCTGAATTTTCGGTCAAGTTTATCCGGCGCGACGGCGGCGATTGGCACGAGCAGGGGGCTGAATCGGCGGAGTTTCTTTTCTCCGCCAACACCGGGGAGCCCCCGCGCCCTCTGGCGCGCATCGCTTCCGGCGGTGAGTTGTCGCGTGTAATGTTGGCCATGCGGACCGTATTCGGTGCGGCGGACGCCACGCCCACGCTTGTATTTGACGAGATAGACGCCGGTATCGGCGGGAAGACGGCTGTTAAGGTCGGCGAGCGCCTGTCGGCGCTGGGCCGGCGCCACCAGGTCGTCTGCGTCACCCACCTGGCGCAAATAGCCGCCTTTGCCGATCATCATCTGGCGGTTGTAAAGACGGAGACCGGCGGCAACACGTCGATGAGAGTCGAGCCGGTGGCAGGAGCCGACCGGTTAAAGGAGCTGTCCCGGCTGGGCGGCGCCCTGAATGAATCTGAGATATCGGTCAAGCACGCGCGTCAATTGCTTAGCCAGGCTGAAGCCAAGAAGTCGGTGGTGGCTCAATGAGCGACAACCTCCGGCCTGTCCTCCGGCCCCGGTTCAACCGGCTTGATGCCAGGTTTAGGCGTCAGCGTCGCGGACGTTATGTGGCGGGATGCTTGGCCATCGCCATATTTGTTTTTGTCTCGATCGGTCCGCTTAAAACGCCGCTTAAAAACCGCGGGTCCGCCCATCGCGCCGCGGCGCAAGCTCTCGCTCAATCTCAAACTGGGCCTGTTCCATTGGCGACGGTGAGCGGCATGGCTCTTACCCTGGTGTTGCCGGCGGCAAAAAAAGACATTACGAGCATCGGCTATCATCAGGCTTATAATGTGCGGGCGCTGTCGTTGATAGCCAAGACAGCCTCCATAGGCCAGGCGACGACCCAAGCGGTGGCGGCGGCCGTCCGTTCCGGCGACAAGCCGGCCTTTGTAATGACGGCGCGCGGCCGGGGCTCGGCCCTGGATTCGGCGGTGGACATCGTCCTTAAGGCCGGAACGGTTGTTAAGAGTCCGGTGACCGGGCAGGTATTGGAAGTGGTGCCGTACCTGTTATATGGTCGTATCAACGATGTTCGCGTCGAGATAATAGCCGACGGCTACCCGGCTTTTAAGGTGGCAGTAGTGCACATCGATAAACCGACGGTCACGGCCGGCCAAAAGGTCGAGGCGGGCGTGACTCCGCTGGCGACTGTGCGGCCGCTGGGAATTAGCTCGCAAATCGATCAGTATTTAGGTGAAGCCGTGACGCATGTCCACATCCAAGTCAATCCGATTGAAACCAAACCAAGCGCATCGCATGTCGACTAAGGCGGTCGCCCGCATCGATAAACGGACGAAAAACCTGGTCAAGAGGTTGTCGACCGGCGAGATAGCCATTATCGACCACCTCGATCTCGACGAGGTCTCCGCCGAATCGCTCCTGGAAAAAAAGGTAAGCGCCGTTGTCAACGCCGATAAATTTAATTCCGGTCGGTATCCTAATACCGGGCCGCTCTTGTTGGCGGCGGCCGGAGTCGCCTTGATCGACGACGTCGGTCCCGAGATATTCGACCGCGTCTCTGAGGGCGATGTCGTCACTATCGAGGGCGGCAATGTCAGCAAGGGCGGCCGTCTGATAGCTCGGGGTGAGGCCCTTGATGCCGACAAGATTCGCGCGATCATGGAAGAAGCCCGGGCTTCTATCAGCACCCAGCTCGAAAAATTCGCGGTCAATACGCTCGACTATGTAAGCCGTGAAAAAGGGACATATTTGGGCGGACTGGATCTACCGGAGATAAAGACGCCTTTTTCCGGTCGCCACGCTCTGGTGGTCGTGCGCGGTTACGATTATAAGGTCGATCTGGCGGCGCTGCGGTCCTATATCCGCGAGATGCGCCCGGTCTTAGTCGGCGTCGACGGTGGGGCGGACGCTCTCCTGGAAGAGCGTCTGCGGCCGGATATGATCATCGGCGATATGGACAGCGTTTCCGATCAGGCCTTAAGAAGCGGGGCTGAGCTTATCTGCCAGGCTTATACCGACGGCCGCGCGCCGGGCAAGGCCAGGCTTGAGGAGCTGGGCGTCGAACACAGCCTGGTTCAGGCCGGCGGGACCAGCGAAGATATCGCGCTCTTGATCGCCCACCAGATGGGGGCCGAGCTTATCGTCGCCGTCGGTACGCACGGTCACTTGGTCGAGTTCCTCGACAAAGGCCGGGAGGGGATGGCGAGCACGTTCCTGGCGCGTCTGAAAGTCGGCGATCGGTTGCTCGATGCCAAAGGCGTCAATCAACTCTATCGCAGCTCGCCGAAGCTCTCACATCTTGTCGTCCTCATCTTCGCGGCCTTAACCACTATCACCGTGGTCATCATGAAAACCCCGGCCCGGCTCTATCTTTCGACTTTGTTGGTGAAGTTGAAGCTGCTGCTGGGAGTATAGCCCGGAAGCATCCAAAACTCTGTGGTTTTGCCTCCTGGGCCGAGGGCAAGCTTTTCTTAGCTCCAGTTCGCGACTATGGCCTCCACCTCACTCCGGAGGGTGAAAGCCCTCCATAAAAGCGGGTCGGGCTTGCCGCCGCTCCT
>JAUXSL010000040.1 GCA_030679975.1 Actinomycetota bacterium | reverse complement strand
AGATGGCCGGCAAGTCTTTCTTTATCTGCCGCTTTCCGGCCGGCGTCGTCGTCGTCCAGGCCCCGATCGGAGTGGCGCTGGAACGCTGGATGCCGGTATTCATGTAGGCGCCGTTGTCGTAGCAGACATAGACAAAGTTGTGGCCGCGCTCGAGCGCCCCGCTTAATGACTGCAGCCCGATATCGTAAGTGCCGCCGTCGCCGCCGAAAGCGACGAATTTAAGTTCCTTATCGATCTTCCCTTGGCGCTTTAATGACTGATATGCCGATTCCACGCCGCTGATGGTGGCGGCGACATTCTCGAAAGCGTTGTGTATATAGCTGCATTTCCAAGCTGTGTATGGATATATCGTCGTAGATACTTCCAGACAGCCGGTAGCGCAACCGACCACGACAGGCACATCCGAAGCCATCAAGACCTGCCTTACCGCTATGGAGGCGCCGCAACCGGCGCACAGCCGGTGTCCCCCGGTCAGATAATCTTCTTTTTGCGATAGTTCCTTTAGGTTCGCCATGCTTGTCCTCTATTCCTTTAGGCCGAGATAGTTCACGACCTGGTCTATCTTGCCGCTCTTGGCGATTTGGGCCAAATGGGAAAAGACTTTCTCTATGTGGGCCGGCGGTACGTCTCGCCCGCCAAGACCATATATGTAGTCGATAACCGGGACCCTCGCGCTATTGTCATACAGAGCGGAGCGTATTTCCTGAAAAACAGGGGCCCCTATCGCCCCCGGCGCCAGCGAGCGGTCCATAGCGGCTATAGCTTTGACCCCGCTAAGCGCTTCGGCAATTTCCCGAGCCGGGAAAGGCCGATAACTCCTAATTTTTAGAACCCCGGCTGCGACCCCATTTTCGCGCAGTTGGTCCACGACAAACTTGGCTGTGCCGGCGGTCGAGCCCATGACCACCACCGCCAGTTCGGCATCTTCCAATTTATATGGTTCGAAGAGACCATAATGGCGGCCGCTGACCTCGCCGAATTCTTTGCCGACTTCGGCGATTACCGGCAGCGAGCCGAGAGTGGCCAGTTCCTGAGCCCGGCGGAATTCAAAGAAGTAACCGTAGAGGCCGTCGAACGGGCCCACCGTCACCGGCTTTTCAGTATCGAGCAGCGAAATCAGCGGCTCGAAGTCACCGACAAACTTCTTGACCACCTCATCATCGAGCAAATCCAGGCGGTCGATGGCGTGGCTGATGATGAAACCGTCGAAACAAATCATGACCGGCAGCCTGACCCGATTATCTTCCGCGATTCTGATAGCCTGGATAGTGGTGTCGTATGCCTCTTGCGCGTCTTCGCAAAAGATCTGTATCCAGCCGGAATCACGCGCCCCCATGCTGTCTTGATGATCGCAATGGATGTTGATGGGTCCGGAGAGCGTCCGGTTGACGTTGTGCATGACTATCGGCAACCGCAGCGCCGAGGCTATGTATAACACCTCCCACATCAGGGCCAGACCTTGAGATGAAGTCGTCGTCATCACCCTCGAGCCGGCGGCCGAAGCGCCCACGCACGCGCTCATGGCGCTGTGTTCGCTTTCAACCGTCACGTATTCCGTATCGACCAGGCCTTTGGCGACAAAGGTCGAAAACTCTTCCACGATAGTCGTCTGCGGGGTAATCGGATAAGCCGCCACGACATCGGGATTTATCTGTCGCATCGCCTGAGCGCAAGCGCTGTTTCCCGTTAAGGCAACTGTTTTCGGCATTACTTTTCTTCCTCTTCCATGTGGATTGCGTCTTTCGGACATTCCGTGGCGCAGATACCGCAGCCCTTGCAATGATCGTAATCGATGCCGAGCATCTTGCCGTCCTTCACTTGGATTGAAGAGTCGGGACAGAATATCCAACAGATCATGCAGTGCGTGCATCTATCCTCAAGCCAATGCGGCTGTTCCGAGCGCCAACCGCCGGTCTTATATTCGAGCGCGTTGCCCCCGACCGGAATGGTGCTCCCAACCGGATGGTCGGCCACCTTCCATTTCTTTATACTTTTTATGTCCCAGCTCACTCTGACCGCACCTCCCGGTAAGCCCTGGTCAAAGCAGCAACATTACCGTCAATTATTTCCCGGCTGAATTTCTTGCCGAAAGAATCCCGTATATGTTCGGCGACCTTGTCTATATCCATAATGCCGGTCGCCTTTAGCAGCGCGCCCAGCATGGGCGTGTTCGGTATTGCCTTGCCGATGCTTTCTACGGCTATCTTGTTGGCGTCTACCGTGAATATCCTGTGGCCTTCGATACTAAACGATGACCTCACCTCGGCCGGAGTCATGTCCGTATTAATCACCAGCGCGCCGTCGGGGTCCAGCCCTTCCGTGACGTTGACTACCGATAACAGGGTCTTATCGAGCACTACTACGATGTTTGGATTCGTGACCGCGCAGTGTATCGAGATGGGCTGAGAGCTTATCCGCGTAAACGCCTGGATAGGCGCGCCCATCCTCTCCGGCCCGTATTCCGGCGAAGCCTGAAAGTATTTATCTTGCTTAAGCGCCGTTTCCGCGACCAGCTTGGCCGCTGTGACCGCGCCCTGGCCGCCACGCCCATGCCACCGAATCTCGGTCAGCCTTTCCAATATCCCACCTCATCATTTCCTATCTTTCCCGCCAGCGGGAATAGAAATCTCATTTTGCTACAAGTAGGGGCGATTTTCAACAGATTCAGGAACTAAAGGTCGCGGCGACCTTCGAGAGCCCGCCCGAGCGTTATCTCGTCCGCGTACTCTAAGTCGCCGCCGACCGGCAGGCCACTGGCTATACGCGTGACCTTTATGCCCATCGGCTTCAGGAGCTTGGCCAGATACATGGCGGTCGCCTCACCCTCCAGATTGGGGTTGGTGGCTAGGATAACCTCATCTACCGGCGCCTTCTTCAAACGTTCCAACAGCTCCGGGATTTTCAGTTTTTCCGGACCGACGCCCTCCATCGGCGCGATCGCCCCGCCAAGCACATGATACAACCCCTGGAAAAAACCGGTCCGTTCGATCGCGATAATATCTTTGGCTTCCTCAACAACACAATATATATCGCGGCGCCGGCTTTTGTCGGCACAGATATCGCATATGTCGGCGCCGCTGAAATTGAAGCAAATGCGGCACAGTTTAACGTTTTGCCGCGCTTCCAGCAAAGCGGCCGCCAGCGATTTGGCATCATCCGGTTGGGACAAGATGTGCAGGGCCAGCCGTTGGGCCGTCTTCGCCCCGATGCTGGGTAACTTAACCAGCTCGTTTATTAGGTTTTCTAAAGGTTTAGGATAGTAAGACAATCTAAAAGCCGGGTAGCCCCATGCCGCCCGTCAACGCCCCCATCTTCTTGGCCGCCAGCTCTTGCGCCTGGCGCATGGCTTCGTTAACAGCTGCCAGAACCATGTCCTGCAGAAGATCGGTCTCTTCGGGATCGACGGCTTCAGGCTTTATCTCGATCCGGACTAATTCCTGCTTGCCGTTGACGACCGCCTTTACCATGCCGCCGCCGGCAGTAGCTTCAATTTGTTCCTGGGCTAGTTCTTCCTGGACGCGGCCCATCTCCGC
>JAUXSL010000033.1 GCA_030679975.1 Actinomycetota bacterium | reverse complement strand
GCCCAAGAAGTAGCGAGCCGAGGCCGTCCACATATCCGGCTTAGTCAAGCCGCCGAGTAGTGGGAGAGAGAAGAATGCCAGGGCAATAATCGCCGGGAACCAAAGGCCCAGGCGCATCTTATCAATATTTATCAGGCGGAATCCAAACCAGAAAAGAAATATGAACGATAATATTAGAACGACCGGTCCGACTATATCGAGGATCGTCCCCTTCCCCCAGATGATTTTGAACATATCGATGAATTCGTTGAACCCGTGAGCGATCCCGAAAAAGGCCAAGAGAGATATGACGTTAATTAGTCTGAGTTTGCTTCCCTTGGAAGCCCGGACCTGAGTTATTATCACGATGCCGAGGCTAATAAACGCCAATCCGTAGAAAAAGAAGATAACCTCAAGTAATCGCTCATTCACGGCCATCACCACCAAATACGGCGGCCAACCCGTCGCCTTCGGCCGCCGGTATTTTGTAATATTTTTTAACCATACGCGCCTCCCAATCAACAATCGAAGTCGAACTAAAACAATCGGCATACTTGCGAGTTTATTATTCCATTAAAACACTTCTTGTAACACGCCACGATTACTCATCGTCGGTCTGACTGGGGTCGCCGGGGGACCCCCTAGTTTCTTGCTAAGGCCCGTTGAGAAGAGATCGTGGAGATGTTCGATCCGGAGAGCTGCATGATTTCGTCTTGGCATGACCGGATGTTAAATGGGGCATGAATGGAATAGATTGGATTGCGGGGTGATTGGACAGAGTCGATGCCATATTTTAAAGATTGGCTGATAATTTATAAAGTGCTGGCCATTGGTTTGTTGGTTGTTTTTACCGTCACCTTCATTGTGGGATGGTGGAGCTACCAATCGCAGTCAAAACTGATGGTCGAACGGAGCAATTCCGAGAATGATGGTATTTATCAAAAATTCGTTGCTTTTACGAAGGGACATATAGGGCGCGGCCGTAATTTTCATCCTCATCTTCAAGCCGAACTTAAGTCCGTGATGGGTCGGCGCGAAAACATATTGTTACTTGAGATTACGGATAAATCGGGTCGAATATTAGCTTCAACCAACGAAGCGACCGTCGGCCGGATGACACCTCATCTAAGCGAGCATTTCAACGCGGTAAGCGACCGGCGGACGACTTCTACATTCTTAGCTTACGGGCGCGATGTCAGGCAAGGCCAACCTGTGTCGGGCTTTGGATTGTTCGATCGAAGACATAAAGCTCAGGAATTCGTCGGCCCCCTCTTTAATATGAAGGGCGAACTCATAGGAGTTATTCATATCTACTTATCCGTCGATCGCTTATTTCGATCGGTGGTCTATACGGTCTTTAGTTTGGTTGGGATCATGCTGCTCTCCTCGGCGATCGGCATTGCCATACTTTTAGCGCTTATCTGGCAATATATAGACCGACCGCTTCACACTCTTGAGGAAACGGCCAACGAAGTCGCATTGGGGCGCATTTCAAAACGCGCCCGTATCGAGTCAAAGGACGAGATCGGACGACTGGCGACCTCGTTCAATCTGATGGCCGACAGCCTGGTCAGCACCCAATTTCAAGCCGATACCGATGGATTGACCGGTCTTCATAACTACCGGCACTTCCAGCAATATATTAGCGGCCAGATCGCCTTTGCCCAACGCTACAATCGCAGTTTTTCCCTGGCGATTGCCGATCTCGACCACTTCAAGGAAGTCAACGACCGATACGGCCATACCGCCGGGGACGAAATTTTGCGAATTGTGGCCGCGTATCTGACGGCACAAGCCAGGGAAACAGACTATGTCGCTCGGTATGGCGGGGAAGAATTCGCGATTGTGATGCCGGAAATAAACGGGGCGGATGCCACAACCGCGCTTGAGCGTTTGAGGGTTGGTTTTCCCGAGGCCGTATATGTTAAAGGTGGTTCAAAAACCACGCCTATTTTTATCAGCATCGGTGTAGCGGATTTCCCGAAGACCGCCACTGATACGGATAGCCTGATCGCAGCCGCCGACGCCGCGCTTCTTTTCGCCAAGAGACGGGGTCGAAATCAAGTCGCTTATTACGGCAAACTGCCCGCCGCTCAGCTCGAAGAGCAAGATATCGAGCGCCTCTACCAGCGTCTACGCCGGGCACAGCGAGAAACGATCGAGGCCCTGGCGACCGCGGTCGATGCCCGGTTGGGTTATGACGCGGGGCATTCGAATGAGATCGGCGCGACCGCCGCCGCGGTGGCCCGCGCATTCGATATGGGCGAAGAAGAGAGTTCTTCTTTAAGCGTGGCGGCCAAAATGCGGGACATCGGCGTGCTGAGCGTGGCCCCGGGCCTGCTTAAGAAGAGCGGCGCTTTGACGCCGGACGAGCTTATGGCTATCCGTAAGAGCCCCGTTTATAGTGAGCGGATATTAAAGGCCTCGACTGAATTGACGAATTTAGTCCCGATCGTTCTTTACCACCACGAGCGATGGGACGGCACCGGTTACCCGGAAGGGCTGAAAAGGGAAAAAATACCCCTGGGAGCGCGCGTGCTCGCGGTTGCCGAAGTCTACTATGCCATGATCTCCGAGCGGCCATATAGGAAGAGTCTGACCAAGGAGCAAGCATTATCCGAGATAAAAAGAGGCGCGGGAACGCAATTCGATCCCGACGTTGTTAAGAAATTTGTCGCGTTAATGTCTGAGCGAAAGGCGTCCTGATTAACTTAGATTGACCTAAGAAGCCTCCGTTACCTATATCCCTTTTCGGGAAAAAAGGCGTATGAGCATTTTCGCGCTTATGTCGCTGGCCGCGGGCCTAATTGTTATATTTCTAGGTCAGTACATCTATTATCACGACCCGCGCGTCCGGCTAAACCGCATATTTTTTGCTTTCTGTATAGTCGCAGCAATTAGCTCCTTCGGCGAGTTTATGTACCGGCAAAGCGACAGCCCGGCGGCTGCCTATTTCTGGGTTAAGCTGACCGGCATGTCCTATATTCTTATTATTGCCGCCGCGGTCCATTTTGCTTTGGTGTTTACTGAAAACCAAACCGCGCTTAAAAAAAGATGGCCGTTTTTCTTGCTGTATGGGTCAGCCGTCTTACTCTTCGTTATCGGGACCGTGAGCCCGATAAGCATCATCAAACAACCCTGGGGGTATGATTTTGCGGCCCGTCTGCGGATCGTCTATTCCGCCTTAACGGTCTGGTCGATCTTTCCCGGGATCCTACCCTTCTTATTGTGTCTTCGGTTCTTCTTCAAAACCACAGGCAGGAAACACCGGCAAGCCGCCTTAATGTCACTGGCTTTTATTTTCCCAAATATCATTGGGTCGGCGACACGCATTTCTAGGGGCTTTGGGTTGGAAATACCGAGTATAGCAAGTATCGGTCAGGTATTCCTCGTCCTTTTTGTCGCTTACGCCATCATGAGATACGAACTCTTTGTGGTTAGCCCCGAGGCGGCGGCCGAACAGATCATCACAACTATGACGGAATCTCTTCTGCTCTTGGATGCGACCGGTAGAATAACTGTGGCTAACGAGTGGGCTCTTAAGCTACTCGGCTACAAACAAGGCGAGATAGTCGGCCAATCGGCGGGAAAGGTCTTTGCCGATGAAGCAAGCATGAATGAGCTTTTCTCCCAGCTTAAGTTGGGAGAGTCGATAAACGATTATGAAACGGCCTACCGGACGAAAACAGACCGGATAATCCCGGTCCTTTTTTCCGGCTCTGTTATGAAGAACAAGTCGGGCGAGGTGATCGGTATGGTCGGTATCGCTAAAGATATTAGCGAGAGCAAGCGCTCGGAAGAGATAACCAGCCACATGGCCCGATACGATGAAGTAACGGACCTGCCCAACCGTAGGCTTTTCAACGACCGTCTGGCCCAAGCATTGGTCCAAGCCCGTCAAAGCCGGCAACAAGTAGCGGTCCTCATACTTGAGCTTGGTGATACAAAAGAAATCATCGAAACCCGCGACACCCAAGTCGAGCGAGAATTACTTCGAGCGGCAGGCGCACAATTGTCCGCCTGCCTGCCGGGAAACGATACGATCGCCCGCTTTGACGACGGGCGGTTCGGGGTGGTTCTTGCTAAAATCACCAAACCGGCGGATGCCGACCGTATAGCGGAGATGATTCAACGTCGGTTTGTCGAACCCTTTAGCATTGAGGGAAAAGACATCTTTGTTTCAGTCGACATCGGAATCAGTATTTACCCCGGCGACGGAAACACCGCCGAGGCCCTTGTCGCCAATGCCCACGCGGCTTAGTTCGAGTCCTGTTAAGGTTCACGAACTTTTAAGGCTCTGAACAGCCAATTTATTGTTGTGGAGGATATCGGGATCGAACCGACGACCTCTGCCGTGCAAGGGCAGCGCTCTCCCAGCTGAGCTAATCCCCCAACTATAATAATTCCGGTCTAGTATAAGAGAAACCGGTGGCGCGGGCTAGAAGCACGGCCCTCCAAAAACTCGGCCTCGGTCAGGACCTCCTTTTCTTCTTCGAACGGATCGGCGGTATCGTCGATTTGATTCTTACCCCAGGCTCCCTCTCATTTTCCCCAGGCGTACGGTGCAGGAACGCAGAAGCGCTTTATCCTCGTCACCCAGGGATTCACCACGGAGGGTCTGGCGGACGAGCGGTTCGATTATTTCAAGTAAGGTTTCGTAGGCTTGGTCTTGGCGGTCGAGGATGGTCATATTAAGCAACGTTTCCATCGCGGCGAGGTCGCGCCGGAGCGCGTCGATAAAGGCGGGGCTGAAAAAACGGGCGGCAACCTTAAAGCTTAAAAACCGGCCGGCGAAATCGAGATCGCGGGCGAGGCCGGGGTAGAATTCAAGCAAGCGGTCGATGCCTTCTTTGCCGTGGGCTTCGGCGGTGGCCTTCAAGCCCCGGCCGATGCCGATGAATTCCGGCGGCAGGCCGACGGTATATAGAGCGGCGGTAAAGGTGATGGCCCGCGGGATATCGGTATCCCCCGGCATAGTAATCGCCTTAAGTTTGGCGGCCAGGTCCGGATCGTCGCTAAAGCGTCCGAGTTCGGTGGGGTCGGGGGCCCGGCGGGCATACGCCGTCGAGCCGCGGCTCGTCAACCTGTCTCGCTGTTGCGGGACGATATCGGCAAGCTTGGTCGCCAAGCCGGCGACCAAGCTGAAGTCGGACATATATTCAGCCGCGAACCTTACCAGTATGTCTTTTATAAAGCTCGATTCGGCGGCGTCGAGGCGGCGCGCCGTCGAGCCCGGCAGCTCTTTCTTAAGGATAGCCGCGGCCTCGGTCGCGGCCCCCGGCTCGTGGTCGTATCTCAGGCCGGATTGAATGGTGACGGTCTTTATGCCGCTGAAGTCCTTTATCAAAGCCGGCAGATTGGACGCGGTCACGTGACCGCGAAACGGGAGCGCCCCGCCGCCCAAAATGGGGGCGGAGACCAGCCCCAGTTCTTCGCCGAGGGCGGCGCCGTCCGAGATCATCAGCTTGACTGCCAGGACCGCGCCGACCAGCCCGTAGATCATGGCCGAGTCGCTGCGGGCCATCATGAACCGCAGACGCCGGTTGGTAAAGCCGGCCTCTTGGCACCGCCGGTGATATTGGCGGTAGAAGCCGGCGAAGCCGAGCATGTTGGGGATATCTTCGACCAGCGGGATAACTTGGAGAGAATTAGGGTCGCGCTCCATGCCGAATTCTTTATGGCCCAGCTCGATAATGTCGGCGATGCGCCGGCGAAGGACGAAGAGATCGTCGGCCCCTTTGACCATCGGCAAAATAACTTCCTCGATACTGCCGCCGGCATGGCCGCGCATGATATCGTAGTCGGCCTCGATGATAGACATAAGCGCCATGAGCTGGCGAAAGACGGTCTCAGCGGTGGCGCTGGAGATGCGCGGGGTCAAGAAGACGTCACGCCCCGGGACCAAACCCTTGTCTAAAAGCGAGTGGGCTATCTCGGCCGTCTGGTGGTAAGGCGTCATCTTGCCCTCGAAGTCGATCATAAACTCTTCGAGGCCCAGGCCCTCCGGGGCCGGGGTGAGCGCCGCCGTCGCCTCGGCGGCTTCTTCCTGTATCGATATATATTTACCGGCGCTGTCGGGGTGCTGAGTCCCCATCGATGTCGGAATTCGCATAACTTGGAGTCTACCCGAAAGCCTATGGGGACACCATCACAGGCTCTTGTTGAACTGCAAGATAGGTTGTCCGCATATTCCCTGGACAGCCGTCCGTTTGTCTATTAATCTAAAAGGCGATCGGTAAGCATCCACTCGGCTGTAAGGAGGCAGTTTGCACGCTTGACGGCCTTCCATCTTATAGATAAGGGACTACGTGAGTTTAACTAAAGACCTCGAGAAGATAAAAAAGTCCGCTCTGGCGGCCATCGGCGGCGCCGATTCAACCGACCGGCTCGAGGAGATCAAGGTCGCGTATCTTGGCCGCAAGGGCGAGTTGACGGCGTTCCTAAAAAATATCAGCTCGCTGCCGGCGGCTGAGAAACCGAAGGCCGGAAAAGCAGCCAATGAAGTCAAGCTGGCGATAGAGTCGGCCCTGGCTGAAAAATCCGCGGGCTTAAGCTCCAATGAGATGGAGCGGCTGCTGGAAACCAAGGCCCTGGACACTTCGCTGCCGGGCAGAATCCCCAGTGTCGGGGGGCGCCACGTCCTGACTCAGATAGTCGATGAAATTGTCGGTATCTTCCTTGGTTTAGGCTACAAGGTGGCCGAGGGGCCGGAGGTCGAGTTGGACTGGTATAACTTCGAGGCCCTGAACATGCCCCCGGAGCACCCGGCGCGGTCGCTGCAGGACACGCTTTACGTCAACGCCGGCCGCGAGGCGGTTTTGCGGACGCACACCTCGCCTGTGCAGGTAAGGGTGATGGAAAAGCAGAAACCGCCGGTGTATGTCATCGCCCCGGGGCGGGTTTTTCGCCGGGATGTGACCGACCCGACGCATTCGCCGATGTTCCATCAGATAGAAGGTTTCGCTGTCGACCGGAACGTCAATTTCGGTCACTTGATAGGCACCCTGGAGACGTTCATCCACCAGCTCTTCGGCACCGAGCGGCGGGTGCGGCTGCGCCCGCATTTTTTCCCTTACACCGAACCCAGCGCCGAAGTCGACGTTTCCTGCATCGCCTGCGGCGGCAAAGGCTGCCGCGTCTGCGGCCACAACGGTTGGCTGGAGATATTGGGGTGCGGGATGATCGACCCGAATGTTTTCAAGAATGTCGGCTACGACCCGGAAGAATATAGCGGCTTTGCCTTCGGTATGGGTGTCGAGCGCATCGCCATGTTGCGATATGGAATAAGCGATATCCGGCTCTTCTTTGAAAACGATATCAGATTCTTAAGGCAATTCACGTGAGAGTCACTCTGGGCTGGTTGAAAGAATTTGTCGACCTCGACCTGTCGGTGGAAGAGTTGGCCGACAAGCTCGACTTGTCCGGCACGGCGGTTGAATCTATCACCCATCTCGGAGCGCGTTTCGACAAGATAATCGTCGGCGAAGTGACGGCCGTTGAGCCACACCCCAACGCCGATCGCCTCAGCTATTGCGAAGTCCTGCTCAACGGCGAGCGGGCCGGCATCGTCTGCGGCGCTCCCAATGTGAAGGTGGGACAAAAAGTGCCGGTGGCCCTGCCCGGCGCCATTCTGCCCTCGGGATTGCGGATAAAACCGACCAGTATCAGAGGCGTCGCCTCCGAGGGGATGATCTGCTCGGAGATCGAGCTGGAAGTCGGGGAAGACGCCTCCGGCATCATGGTCTTGCCGCGCGACAGCGAGATCGGCCGGCCCCTGGCCCAAGTGCTCGGGCTTGACGATTGGGTGCTGGAGTTGGAGATAACGCCGAACCGGCCCGATTGCATGGGGGTCATCGGTATCGCCCGGGAAATCGCGGCTCTGCTCGGCTCGCCCATGACCGTCCCGGGCATTACCTTGGCCACCATCGATGAAGATATAACCGCCAAGGTCAAGATCGACATCGGCGATCCGGACCTCTGTCCCCGCTATACCGCGCGATATGTCGATAACGTGTCGATCGGGCCCTCACCTGTGTGGATGAGGCAACGCCTCGAGGCTGTCGGTATCAGGTCGATAAACAATGTCGTCGACGCGACCAATTATGTTTTGATCGAGACCGGCCAGCCCTTGCATGCCTTTGATTATAAATTGCTGCGCGGCGGGCGGATCGGGGTGCGGCGCGCCAAAGCGGGCGAGGAGTTGGAGACGATAGATCACGTGGTGAGAAAATTGACCGCCGACAATCTGGTCATAACCGACGGCAAACAGCCGGTGGCCCTGGCCGGCGTGATGGGCGGGTTTGAGAGCGAGATAAGCGACGGGACGACGGCGGTGCTGATAGAATCGGCCAATTTCGCCCCGACGAATATCAGGAAGACGTCGCGCTCGCTCGGGCTGATCAGCGAATCGTCGCTGCGGTTTGAGAAAGGCGTCGACATCGGCGGCACCCTCTACGCGGCCGACCGGGCGGCGCAATTGATCGGCGTGGCGGCCGGCGGGCGCATTTGGGCCGGGGCGATAGACAACTATCCGAATCCGCGCCCGCCCCGCGTCATCAGCCTGCGGCCCGAGCGGGTCAACAAGGTCTTAGGGACGGATATCCCGGCGGACAGGACGGCGGGGATTCTTAAAAGTCTGGAACTCAAAGTTGAGAAGACTAAGGCGGCCCTCGAGATAACGGTGCCCACCTTCCGGGTCGACCTGGAGCGCGAAGTCGACTTAATCGAAGAGGTCGCCCGGCTTTACGGGCTGAACAATATCGTCACTTCGCTCTTGCCGAGCACCGATGCCGACCGCGGCCTCAACCCACTGCAAAGTTTGACCGGGGGGCTACGGGCGCTGATGGCGGCATCCGGTCTGTTTGAAGTCGTCAACTACAGCTTCATCGGCCGATCAGAACTTGACCGGCTTGGTCTGGCGCCGGATCATCCCTGGATGGCGGCGGTGCCGATCACCAACCCCCTCTCTGAAGACCAGGCGTTGATGCGCACCAGCTTGCTGCCGAGCCTGCTGCGCACCGTCAGCCATAATTACAATCGCGGGCTAAAAGATATGGCTATTTTTGAGATAGGCAACGTTTTCAGCCGCCATGATAAACACGCTCAGGAGCTGCTGATGTTGGGCGGCGCCATAACCGGGGAGCGGCAGGCGGCGGCTTGGTACGGTCAGGGCGGCTTGGAAGCGGATTTCTATGACGTCAAAGGTTTGGTGGAGTTGGTCTGCGACAAGACATCGCTGGCGGATTTTCATATTCGGCCGGTAGAGCATCCTGTGCTACAGCCCGGCCAGGCGGCTGAACTGGTCGCCGAAAACGCGATTATCGGCTTTTTCGGGGCGCTCCATCCGCGCATCCAGGAGAATTATGATTTGCGCCAGCCGGTTTATATCTGGCAGCTATCTGTCGCCGGTATTTTGGCCGCCGCTCGGGGCAAGCGCCGCTTCGCGGAGATACCGAGGTTTCCGGGCATCGTCCTTGATCTGGCCCTGGTCGTGGATGAGTCTGTCAGCTGGGAGCAGGTCCGCAATTTGGCCCTGGAAACGGGCGCTCCGCTCCTGCTGGAAGTCCGGCTCTTCGACCTCTATCGGGGTCCGGGGATCGCGGCCGGCAAGAAAAGCCTCGCTTTCAGCTTGACCTACCAAGCGCACGACCGCACCCTGACCGATGACGAAGTCGATCACATCCAGCAACGGCTCGTAAAACGTGTCGGAAAGGAACTCGGCGCGGCATTGCGCGAGTCGTAGGACCTTTCCCCGGTCACTAAGGGATGAGCCAAAACTCGCCGCCGGCCTTGGCTTCTTTGGCCGCCTCGCCTGTGCCGACCAATGCATCCAGTTCGGCCAGGGCGGCGGCGCGGTCCATCTCGTAGACTCTGGCCACTTCCTCAGTGGCCACGTGCCCATACTTGCGGATAAAATCGATGATCGGCAGAAGCGGCATTTTGTGGAGCGCCTCCGTCGCCAGGCGCTTCATGGCGTTTTCGTAATCCTTGTACGGGCGGTACCCGACAAGGGTAATCTCCCGGCCGATCGAATTGCGGATGACCAGGGTGGGGAAGCCGGTAATCCCGCGACCGCGGGCCTCGCGGAGGTCTTCATTGAAAGCTTCCCGGGCCGGGCCGGTGAGGAAGGCTTTTCTGAAGAGGTCCATATCCAGGCCGACTTCTTCGGCTATGCCGAACAAGACGCTCTCCCTGGCGATATTTCGCCTCTCGGTCATGACCGCCTCACGTAAGCGGCGCAGATAAACTTCGGCCAGCGACGGGTCCTGAAAGAGCGCTGCTTTATAGGCGATACATCCCGGGTACGTCGAGGCCGGCGGGTCCTCATACCAGATTTTTTCGTCGATCGGCATGCCGCTTCGTCGGGCGACTTCGACCCAATGAGGCGCGACTTGCTCGGGCCGGCCGATCTGGTTGAGCGAGTCGAAGAAGTTGTCCCATTTTTCCAGCAAACCGCCCATCCGGAAAGTCAGACGCACCTGACCGGCGTATTCTTCTTGGACTTTCTTGATTAGCGGCTCGGTCGCCCAACACCACGAACAATCGGGGTCGGTGTAGTAGAAAATGTCGAGTTTGGGGGGTTCCCCGTTCTTCGTCGGCTGTAGCTCCGGAGCTAAGTCGATTTTCATCGCATTTATTTTCCGCCTATTTCCCGGCGGACGCAAATTATATAAAGTTATGGCTTGACCAAGCCGAATAACAATGTATAATACATGCATAAATTTGCAATACATATACATGAGGTGGAAATGATAAAAGCCGCGGTGGTCGGGGGATCGGGATATAGCGGGGCGGAGTTGGTCAAGATTTTGGCGGGCCATCCTGGAGTGGAGTTGTCGGCGGTCACATCGACCAGTCTTGCCGGCAAACCCATATCGGAACTCTATCCCCACTTTACGGGCGCGCTCGATCTAACCTTCTCCACTTATGCCGCCGGTCTGGCGGTCGACAACGACGTCGTATTTCTCGCCCTGCCTCACGGCAAGGCGATGGAATTGGCGCCGGGGCTAAAAGCGGCCGGGAGCGCTAAGGTAATAGACATCTCCGGAGATTTTCGCCTGCCGGCGGCCGTCTATGAAACCTGGTACAAACAGAAGCACGCGGCGCCGGACCTTGTCGACCAGGCTGTTTACGGACTGACCGAGTTAAATAAAGACAAAATAAGCAAAGCCGACATCGTTGCCAATCCCGGCTGTTACCCGACTGGAGTGATCCTAGCCGCCGCGCCGCTGCTCGTTGCCGGTCTGGTTGAAGGGCCGGTTGTAGCCAACTGTATCTCCGGCATCTCCGGCGCCGGGCGGGCGTTAACGGAGGCGACGCAGTTCTGCCGGGCCGCTGAAAATGTCAGCGCCTACAAAGTTGGCGGCATCCATCAGCATATTCCGGAAATCGAACGGATCTTTTCCGAGCTGACCGCCAAAGCGCCCAAGATGGTCTTCACTCCCCACCTCGGTTCGTTCTCGCGGGGAATATATACGACTTTGACGATGGCGGCCGGTATTTCAAGCTTGACGGCCCTAAACGACCTTTATAAAGAGTTTTACGCGGGTAAAGATTTTGTCAAGATATTGCCGGCGGGCGACTATCCGGCGGTCAAGTCTGTGGCCGGGTCGAATTACTGCCACATCGGCTTAGCAGTCGATGTCCGGGCGGACCAGGTTGTCGTGATGTCCGCCATAGATAATCTGGTCAAAGGGGCGGCCTGCCAGGCCGTGCAGAACATGAACTTGATGTTCGGCTTGGATGAGACGGCCGGGCTGAAGCAGGTGGGCCTGTATCCTTAGATTCCCGCGAACGATCAGAAATGTCATTCCCGCGAAAGCGGGAATCCAGATTGGAGATTCATTTGAAAATCGTGCCGCATAAAGGCGTTACCGCGCCGAAGGGTTTTGAAGCGGCCGGCATCGCCTGCGGCATCAAGGCGAGCCGCAAAAAGGATTTAGCGCTTGTCTATTCGCAAGCCCCGGCTGTCGCGGTTGCGGCTTTTACGGACAACCGCGTGGTGGCGGCGCCGGTGACGGTCAGCAAGCAGAATCTTAAGGGCGAGGCGCGGGCAATCGTGATAAACAGCGGCAACGCCAACGCCTGCACCGGGCCGAAAGGTCTTCTCGACGCGAAAGCCATGGTAAGAATGACGGCCGTTCGCCTTGGCGTTGAATCGGGCCAGGTCCTGGTCGCGTCGACCGGTATCATCGGCCGGCCGATGCCGATGGATAAGATCGAGGCCGGCATGGAGCTGTTAGACCTGAGCGACGGCCCTGAGGCGGATATTGCTTTCGCGCGGGCCATTATGACAACCGACGCTTTCCCTAAGCAGCTGGCGGTCGAGATAGAATTGAGCGGCGGGACCGTCTCGATAGGCGGAGTAGCTAAAGGAGGGGGCATGATAGCTCCGAGTCTGGCGCCCCACGCGACAATGATCGCGGTGGTGACGACGGACGCGCCGGTCAAGAAGCATGAGCTACACGGCCACATGACCGCGGCCCTGTCTAAATCATTTAATGCCGTTACCGTCGATGGGGACACCAGCACCAACGACACCATCTTCGTTCTGGCCAACGGCATGGCGGGCGAATTTAAATTATCGACCGCGGACAAACGCGTTTTTCAAGAAGCTCTTGATTATGTCTGTGTCCAGCTGGCCAAGATGATCGTCCGCGACGGAGAGGGCGCGACCAAGCTTATCGAATACAAGGTCGTCGGGGCCAAGAAAGATGCCGACGCGGTTAAGGTGGCCAAAACGGTGGCCAATTCGATCCTGGTGAAAACCGCCTTCTTCGGCCAAGACCCGAATTGGGGCCGCATTCTGGCGGCGGCGGGACGGGCCGGGGTCGCGCTCGACCCGGATGATTTGGACGTCGACATAAACGGCGTACCGGTGGTCCGGTCCGGTCAAGCGGCCGACCTAGATGTGTCGAGAGCGGCGGACGCGATGAAAGCCGAAGAGATACAAGTCTGGATAAACTTGAATCAAGGCAGCTGCCAGGCGGTGTTTTACGGCAGCGATTTAAGTTACGACTATGTGAAGATAAACGCGGAGTATACGACTTGAGGAAGAGAATAGAAAATAGAGAATGGAGAGAAGAGAGAATAGAGGAGTGGGACGAAGCCTTTGAAGTGTGAATCGCATCCGGACGTAGAGACCAACATCCGGTGCGCAAATTGCGACCGGCCGATCTGTCCGAAGTGCATGGTCTACACCCCGGTCGGCGTTAAATGCCCGGATTGCGCCCGCCAAATCGGGCGGGCGGTGGCCGGACCAAGGCCTATCTATTACGTAAGGGCAGCGGGCGCGGGTCTGGTGGCCGGCCCGATCGGCGGGGTCTTACTCGGGGTCGTGGGGCGGATGATCCCTTTCGGCGGGCTGCTCTTGGCCTTGGGCTTAGGTATGGCCATGGGTGAAGTGATCAGCCGGGCGGCGAGGCGAAACACCGGCCCCGGCCTGCAAGCGATCGCCGGCGGCGCGGCGGCGTTGGCGTTTTTAACGGCCGGCTATATAACCGGCGTGCCGGTCGCGGACATCCACGGCTTCAACGGCATTGTCTTCGGAAGCGTCAACCCGATTCAGTTGCTTCTGGCTCTGGTAGGCATTTATTTGGCGGCTATACGACTTAAGGATTGATGATGAAAAACTTACATCAGCGGGCGGAAATACTAATGGAGGCTTTGCCGTATATCAAAGCCTATCACGGCAAGACCGTCGTCATTAAGTACGGCGGCGGTGCCATGACCAGCGTGGCCCTGAAAGAGTCGATCGCTTCCGACATCGTTTTGATGAAATTGGTCGGCATCAGCCCCGTCATTATCCATGGCGGCGGCTTGGAGATAACGGCCATGATGAAGCGGCTTGACTTGCCGGTCGAATTTATCGGGGGTTTGCGAAAAACCGACGCCGAGGCGATGGATATCGTCAAGATGGTGCTGGTCGGCAAGATAAACAAAGAGATCGTTTCATTGATAAACCGTCACGGCCGGATGGCGGTCGGTTTGTCCGGGGATGACGGCGGGCTGATAGCCGCCCGCAAAAAGAAGCACCAGCCCGATCTGGGGTTTGTCGGTGACATAGACCGGATAAACGCGCGGGTCTTAAAAGACCTCATCGCCGACGACTATGTCCCGGTCATCGCCTCGATCGGCGCCGGGGAGCAGGGGGAGAGCTATAACATCAACGCCGATACCGTCGCCGCCGAAGTAGCGGCGGCCATCAAGGCCGATAAGGTCATCTTTCTTACCGATGTTGAAGGCCTCTACCGGGATTTCGCCCAAAAACATACCCTGATCAGCGCTCTATCTTATAAAGAATGCAAAAAGATGGTTTCCGGCAAGGAGATAGACGGGGGGATGCTGCCGAAAGTGGCGGGCTGCATGCGGGCGATAGAAGCAGGCGTCTCCCGTGCTCATATATTGAACGGGACTATCCCGCACGCGATGCTGCTGGAGATTTTCACCAACGAGGGCATTGGGACGATGATAAGCGGTGACTAAAGATGCATGAGCTGATCGCAAAAGCCGACCGATTCCATATGAACACCTATGCCCGGTTTCCGATCGTCTTCGCTAAGGCGGCCGGGACCAAGGTCTGGGACGTCGACGGCAAGGAGTATACGGATTTCTTATCGGGCATCGGCGCCCTTAATCTCGGTCATTGTCCGCCAAAAGTCGTCGACGCTTTCTGTGCCCAGGCCCGTCAACTAGGCCATGTTTCCAACTTGTTCTACACCAAGCCGCAGATAGAGCTGGCGGCGCGCTTGGGCGAGCTGGGTGGCGGGCGCGTCTTCTTCGCCAATAGCGGGGCTGAAGCCAACGAGGGCGCTTTGAAGTTGGCGCGACGTTGGGGCAAGACCAAGTTTTCGCCGGAAAAAACGGGCTATATCACGGCCCTAAACTCATTTCACGGGCGCACCCTGGCGACGTTGGCAGCCACGGGCCAGCCGGAAAAGAACCGGTTGTTCGAGCCGTTGCCGGCTGGATTCAAGCACGTCCCATTTGACGACATCGCCGCGCTGGCCGTGGCTATGGATGATAAGACCTGTGCGGTTATGCTCGAAGTTGTCCAGGGGGAGAGCGGCGTCCGGCCCGCTTCAGCCGATTATCTGGCGGCGGTCCGCCGCTTATGCGACGAGCGCCAAGTCCTGCTGATATTTGACGAAGTTCAGACCGGTTTCGGCCGCACCGGCAAGTTTTTCGCGTTTGAGCATGGCAATGTCCGGCCGGACATCATCACCATGGCCAAGAGTTTGGCCGGCGGCTTTCCCATCGGCGCGATCATCGCCCGCGATGAGGTCGCCGCGGCTTTCAGCCCGGGCGATCACGGCAGCACTTTCGGCGGCGGGCCGCCTGTCTGCGCCGCCGCCCTGGCCGCCCTCGATGTCTTAAATGGCGAACGGTTGGTAGAGCGGGCGGCGACGGTCGGTGAATATTTCCGCGCCCGGCTTGAGGCGTTGGCTGAAGAGACGGGCTCCATCGAAGAGGTCCGGGGCCTGGGTCTGATGCTGGGCCTGACCTTGAAGTCGGCCGACGCCCGGCAGGTAGTTGTCGCCCTGCTGGATAAAGGCTTTATCATCAACAGCGTCGGCGACAGCATATTGCGGTTTTTGCCGCCGCTTATTATCACTGAAGCGGAGATAAACGCCATGTTGGCGGTCTTAAAAGAAGTGCTGGAGGCTTGAAAATGCCGAAAAAACGAGACTTGCTCAGTTTACTAAACTACAAACAAGAGGAGATATACCGTCTTCTGTCGCAAGCGATGGAATTCAAGCGCCGGTATCGGCTGTCTTTGGATAAGCAGGTCCTGGCCGGCAAGAGCATCGCCTTAATATTTAATAAACCGTCGACCCGGACCCGGATATCGTTTGAAGCCGCCATAACCCAGCTCGGCGGCAACGCCGTCTATTTGACCGCGACCGACTTGCAGCTGGGCCGGGGAGAGACTATTGAGGACACCGGAAAAGTGCTCTCCCGGTATGTCGATGCCATCGTTATCCGGACCTTCGCTCACGCCGACGTGGAAGACCTGGCCGCCGCCGCCGACGTGCCCGTCGTCAATGCCTTGACCGATGATCATCACCCCTGCCAGGCGCTGGCTGACCTGATGACCATCCTGGAAAAAAAGGCGCGATTGGCCGGGGTCAAGCTGGCCTACATTGGCGACGGCAATAATGTTTGCCATTCCCTTCTTATCGGAGCGGCTAAGATGGGCGTCGATTTCGTCGCGGCCTGTCCTCCCGGGTACGAACCGGACGCCGGCATAGTCGAAGCGGCTCAGGCCGACCCGGCCGGCGCAACGGTCGCGATAACCGGCGACCCGAAAGAGGCGGCGCTGGGCGCCGACATAATTTATACGGATGTCTGGACGAGCATGGGACAGGAGGCGGAGGCCAAGGCCCGATTGCGTGATTTCTCGGGCTTCCGGGTCGACCGGAAACTCTTAAGCCTCGCTAAACCGGACGCTCTGGTCATGCATTGCCTGCCGGCGCACCGCGGCGAAGAGATATCGGCCGAAGTGCTGGACGGCCCGCAATCAGTCGTCTTCGACCAAGCGGAAAACCGGCTGCACGTTCAAAAAGCGCTGTTGGCGTGGCTGATAGGGGAAGGCTGATCTAGAAAATAGAAAATGGAGAAGCAGAGAATGGATAAATGGATAAATGGGGCTAATCGCACTAATAGGAGCTTTTATTTTCTGATTTCTGCTTCTCTATTTTCTAAGGCACACTGACATGGACAAACGAACCCGACACCGGATAATAAAGGAAATAGTGGCCGGGCAACCGATAGCCACCCAAGAAGGCCTGGTCAAGGCTTTGACCGAGCGGCGCGTGGCCGTGACGCAAGCGACGGTCTCGCGCGACATCGCGGAAATCCCTTTGCAAAAGGTGCGCACGGGGGCCGGTCTGGTCTATCATTGGCAAGGGCCGGTCGATGAACCGGCCGGTCGGTTGGGACGGATGGTCCGTGAGTTTGTGCTGGCTGTCGACCGCTCGGAAAATCTGGTCCTGCTTAAGACCAGCCCGGGCTCGGCGCCGGCGGTGGCCGGCAGCGTCGATGAGGCGCGACTGGAGCCGGTTCTAGCCACTATCGCCGGCGACGATACCGTCCTGGTCGTCGCTAAAGATAAGGCGGCCGGCGGCCGCGCGCGCGAAATGTTGATGCGGATGATGGAGTATTTTTAAAGAGGTGCTAGATGTCAAAAGAGAAGGTAGTCCTGGCTTACTCCGGTGGACTCGATACGTCCGTGGCCGTAAAGTGGCTGCGTGAAAAATACGATGTCGATGTTATCGCGGTCGCGGTCGATGTCGGGCAGCCGGAAAATCTGTTGATGGTCCAGCGAAAAGCGCTGACCGTGGGGGCCGTCAGTTCTCTGGTGATAGATGCCGAGGCCGAATTCGCGCGCGATTTTATCGCTCCCGCTATCCAAGCCAACGCCTTGTACCAACGGAAATACCCCCTGGGGACAGCGTTGGCCCGGCCGCTGATAGCGAAATTGCTGGTCGACGCCGCTCGCGAGCATGGGGCCGCGGCCATCGCCCACGGCTGCACCGGCAAAGGCAACGACCAGGTGCGCTTTGATGTGACCATCGGCGCGCTCGCCCCCGACCTGCGAATAATCGCGCCGCAGCGAGAGTGGGGGATGAACCGCGAGCAGGAGATCGCCTACGCCAAGGAACACGGCATTGAAGTGCCGGTGACGTCGGCCAGCCCATACAGTATCGATGAGAACATGTACGGCCGCAGTGTTGAAGCCGGGGTCCTTGAGGATCCGTGGAACGAGCCGCCGCCTGAAGTCTGGAGCTGGACTATGGACCCGTCCGAGACGCCGGAGACACCCCAGTATATCGAGCTAACTTTCAAGAACGGTCTGCCGACCGTCTTAAACGAGAAAGAGCTTGGCTTGGCGGAACTGATAAAAGAGCTGAATCAAGTCGCCGGCCAAAACGGGGTCGGACGGATAGATATGGTTGAAGACCGGGTTGTCGGCATTAAATCGCGCGAGATATATGAATGCCCGGCGGCGACGGTCTTGTTGCAGGCGCATCGCGAACTGGAAGCGCTGGTCCTGCCGGGCGAACTTATTCGGTTCAAGCAGACGGTTGAAGACGCTTTTTCCGAGCAGGCCTATAGCGGGCTCTGGTATTCGCCGTTGCGCGAGTCGCTATCGGCCTTCATCACCCACACGCAAAAGTTTGTGAGCGGGTCGGTGCGTCTGAAGTTGCACAACGGCAACTGCGCCGTCGTCGGGCGCAAATCAGAGAGCTCACTCTACGATTTGAGCCTCGCCACATATGACGAAAACGATAAGTTCTCGCACGCCAGCGCCGAGGGTTTCATCGAGCTTTTCGGCCTGCCGACGCGAGTGTGGGCGCAAAAACACGGAGGCAAGAATTGAAACTTTGGGGCGGCCGATTTTCCAAGCCGACCGATAAGTCAGTCGAACAGTTTACCTCATCCCTTCTCTTAGACCGGCGTCTATACCGGGAAGATATCGAGGGGAGCTTGGCCCATGCCAAGATGTTGGGCGCCGCCGGCTTGATGACCGCTGAAGAAGTCGACGCCATATGTTCGGCGTTGATGGACATCATGCGCGAGATTGCCGGCGATGAATTTGATTTTGACATCGGGGATGAAGATATCCATATGGCCATCGAGCGGGCCTTGATAGATAAAGTCGGTCCGCTCGGCGGCAAACTGCATACCGCCCGCAGTCGTAACGACCAGGTGGCGATGGATATGCGGCTGCATCTGAAGCGGGCGATAAAGGATATCGCCGGGGCCCTGGTCGAGTTGGAGAAAGTGTTGCTGGCTCTGGCTGAGGCAAACCGGGAGACGGTCCTGCCGGGTTACACACATCTGCAGCGGGCCCAGCCGGTCTTTTTAGCCCATCATCTGTTAGCGTATATGGCGATGTTCCGGCGCGACGGGCGACGACTGCGCCATTGTTATGAGGAGACCGATGCGATGCCGCTCGGCTCGGCCGCTCTGGCCGGCACCGCTCTCGCCATTGACCGGGCCATGGTTGCTAAGGAACTTGGTTTTTCCAAGATAAGCGAGAACAGCATGGACGCCGTCAGTGACCGCGACTGGCTTCTTCAATTCCTGTCGGCGGCGGCGACCATCATGGTCCACTTAAGCCGGCTGGCAGAGGAGCTGGTCGTCTGGTCGAGCGCTGAATTCGGCTTTATCGAGCTTGACGACTCGTACACGACCGGCAGCAGCATCATGCCGCAGAAAAAGAACCCCGATGTCGCCGAACTTATCCGGGGCAAATCCGGCCGGGTCTTCGGCGACTTGACCGCCATGCTCACTGTCCTTAAGGGCTTGCCGCTTACCTACAATCGCGACTTGCAGGAAGACAAGACCTTCATGTTTGACGCCATCGATACCCTGGCCGGTTGTCTGCCGGCCATGGCCGGCATGCTGGCCGGGGCCAAGGTCGACAAAGGCCGCATGGCGGCGGCGGCCGGCGGCGGCTTTGCCGTCGCCACCGATTTCGCCGACTATCTCGTTACCAAAGGCGTACCCTTCCGGACCGCCCACGAGACCGTCGGTAAACTGGTCAAATGGTGTCTCGATGAGGGCAAGACCGAACCCGACTTGACCCTGGCCGACCTGCAAAAATTCGACTCCCGTTTCAAAGACGACGCTTTAAAACTCGTCGATCCAATCACCTCCGCCGCCTCGCGCAACAGCGCCGGCGGCACGGGGAACGAAAGTATCGCGGCGCAGATAGAAAAAGCCAAGGGCCAAATAGCCGAGTACGAGAAATGGCTCGGCCGGGGCTAGTTGCGCATTAAACCAGGCGCTATCGTTAGTCTTGCCGGCGCTTAAACGATCCATAAAAACAATAGTCCGCCGATTATCATTATAGTGCCGGTGGCCAGGTTGAGATGTTCGCGCCAGCGCTGAATAGATGACATGACGTTTAGCGCGCCGCTGAATATGCCGACGGCCAGAAGCGGTATCCCATGGCCGAGGGTGTAGGCGAAGACCAGTAGCACGCCGTAGGCGACTTGGCCTTTGGCGAATGTCAGCGCGAATATGGCTAATAAACCCGGCAGGCAGCATGGGCAGATCATAAAGCCAAATACGCCGCCAAGCATTAAACTGCCGGCCGGCCCCTGATAGGTACTATAATGGGCCTTCAGCTCTCTAAGTTTCGTTGGGGCCGGTATTCGGATGCGCACCAAGCCGGCGAAATGCAGCCCCATCATGAGCATAACCGCTCCGGTCGCGTAGTAAAGCCCCGTGCCTATCTTAAATAGATTATTGGCGGCGAACCCTATCAGACCGAGGCTACTATAAGAAACAGTCAGGCCGACCAGCAAGAGAAAAGCCAAATAAAAGCCCTTGGCCCGGCTCATCCCTTTATCGGCGCCGACATAGCCCATGAATGTCACGGCGCGGGCAAAAGTGCACGGTCCCAGGCTGGTTGCCAGGCCGGCGGCGCCAACAATGAGTATGGCGAAAAGCGGGTTTTGAATGACGTCGCGCAATTGCGTCATAAGCTCCTCATCCACCATAAAAAAAGTAAAACCAAAAGAACGACGCCGGTGATTGTCACCGCGTTTAAGAGCCCGCTTGCGATTCCCGGTTTGGCCTCAGCTTCGCGAAAACCGTAACCGACTTTCAGTATGGCGCGGCGGATATCGTCTTCACTGACAATAGCACTGTCATATTTGACCGCCAACGCCACATCTTTAGCGTCAAACTCAGCCGATTTGACCCCTTCGACCTTTGTGACGCAATCGGAAATTAAATCGCGCACGCAATCCGCGCAGTGGACATGGGTCAAATAAAGTCTTGTATCACTGAACGCGCCACTCGTCATTTTATCGCGCCCCTAAGTTCCGGCCGCCGCGCCCTGATGTTGCCGATTTTAAACCGCCGCTCAATCTCGCCCAAAACTTCCAGGGCTTTCTTCTTCTGACCGAGACCTTGGTAAGCCGACGCCAGGGCGCGATGATGATTAAAGTCAGTTGGATCCAGGCGCACAGCTTTCCGCAGATGGCCCAAGGCGCCGCCGTAGTTTTTCAGGCGCAGCCGGCTAATGCCTAAGATATAGTGGTAGTAAGCTAGTTGGGGCGCGGCTTTAACAGCCTTTTCATACTCGGCGATCGCCTTATTGAATTGGTTTAGGCTTTCATAAGCGTTACCAAGCCCGTCGTGCGCCGGGGCGTTGTTGGGATCAAGCAGGAGGGCCTTTCGGTAAGCCCGCGCGGCCTCTTGAATTTGCCCCGTGTGCGCATACTGATCGCCGCGCCACACATTGAAATAAGCGATCATCGGCCGGAATAATAAAATGCCGGAAATAACAGTTAAAAGGACGACGATCAAGCGGTCCCTTTTTGAAATATCGCGTGGTTGAATGTCGGCAGCCGCGCCCATGTTATCCGCGCTTAAGGTTTCTTGAATCGCATTCATGATTATTTTATCGGCCCCGCCTCAAAATACCCCAGGGGGGCATTTAATATTCTATCGGCAACCACGCGATCGCGCCTTAGAGAAAAGATAAAAAAGCTTGTTTCTCAGGCAGGATTCAAAAGATGGGACAAAAGGGCTCCCCTAGACAGTGACTAGTTCGACCCGATTGCGGCCGTTCTTCTTAGCGGTGTAGAGGGCTTGGTCGGTGCGGGCGACCAGGGAGTCGACCGTGTCGCCTTTGGTGAAATACGCCAGCCCTAAGCTGACGGTGAAGTTGATCTCCAGGGCGGCGCCTAATACGGCGGTTTTTTCCACTTCGCTCAGGATACGGTCGGCTACTCCCCGGGAGCCTTTAAGCGGGGTCTCGGGCAACATGATAATGAACTCTTCGCCGCCATAGCGGGCGACCATATCCGTCTTGCGGGTATTGGCCCGCAAGACATCGGC
>JAUXSL010000014.1 GCA_030679975.1 Actinomycetota bacterium | reverse complement strand
AGATTCCGCATCGAGCATGTCCTCGACTACGATCGGGGATGCGGAATGACACATTGATATGTCATTCCCGCGAAAGATATGTCATTCCCGCGAAAGCGGGAATCCAGACCGGGAAGAAGTGAGGAGCGAAATGGAAGCCGTACTTGAACTTAAAAGTGTCAGCAAGGTCTATGGGAGCGGCCATACAGCCGTTAAGGCGGTCGATAATGCCGATCTGGCCGTGGGCCCCGGTGAGATCGTTCTGATAATGGGCCCATCCGGCAGCGGCAAGACGACTTTGCTATCGATCGCCGGCTGTCTCCTTAAGCCAAGCGCCGGTACGGTGAGCATGGACGGCCTTTCGGTCAGCTCTTTGGATGAGAGGCGCTTACCCGGGATCAGGCTGGCCAAAATCGGTTTTATATTTCAATCGTTTAACCTGCTTTCGGCTTTGACAGCCCGGGAGAACGTCCAGGTCGTCTTAGACTTTTCAGGCATGCCCAGGCGCTTGGCGGGCAAGCGGGCGGCCGATCTTTTGATCGAGCTCGGTATGGGGGCCAGGCTTAACCATCGTCCGGATCAGCTCTCGGGCGGAGAAAAGCAGCGGGTAGCTATCGCTCGCGCCCTAGCGAACGAACCGCATTTGATCTTGGCGGACGAGCCGACCGCCAATCTGGATTCTAAAACCGGCCATATCGTCGTTGAATTGCTCAATAAAATAGCCAAAGAGCGCGGCAAAAGCGTCGTCATTGTCAGCCATGATATGCGGATAATGGATATCGCCGACCGGGTGCTGCAGCTGGAAGACGGCCGGCTGCGGGAAGGGGCCGCATCCCTGGCAACCGATCCGGTCTGCGGTATGGTCATCGCATTGGAAAAGGCGGTTGCCACGTTCGAATACGAGGGCAAGACATATTATTTTTGCTCGCTGACCTGCCGCGAGCGGTTTGCCGCGTTGCCCTCTGATTACGCTTGATTTTTCCCTGCCCTTTAGTCCAGTTAGCAGGCGTTCCGGTTGACGGTGCCGGCCGATGATTGTAAACTATTATTTCATGGGAAGCGAGCTTGGCCGCCTTATCTGGGCACCTTGGCGGGCTGAGAAGCGCGAGTGGTGCAACCGACCAGTATATAAGGTCGGTTTTTTATTTTTATGAAAACAACTATAGCGATCATCGCGACTGTTATCGTCATTGGTTTGACGACCCAGGCCCGGGCTGCTCCCGCCGAGCGGATCAGGGTTGACCGAAGCCTGCGTCATGCACCCGGGCCCGAAGTCGCGGGAGATCACCTGATCGTCAAGTTTAAGCCAGGCGTTACTAAGGCGACCAAAGACGCGGTTAGCCGGCGCTTTGGCGCCTCCTTCGATAGAAAATTGCCCTCCGCCAACTTTGAACTGGTCTTGAAGGCGCCCGGCAAGACGATCAATGAAATGGTGAGCGAGTTCAAAGCCGCCCCGGAAGTAGCGTATGCCGAGCCGGACCACATCATGTCGGCGCTGATGGTCCCCAATGACCTGTATTATCACTATCAATGGCACCTTAGCAATTCCGTCTACGGAGGCATAAACATTGAGCCGGCCTGGGACCGGGCGACCGGCGCCAATGTGATCGTCGCGGTCGTCGATACCGGCATCGCCTATGAAGACTATTCAGCGGTCGGTAAGGACTACTATAAAGCGCCGGACCTTGCCAACACCTCTTTCACCCCCGGTTATGATTTTGTCAACAACGATGCTCATGCCAACGATGATGAATCTCATGGAACGCACGTAGCGGGCACGATCGCCCAATCGACCAACAACAGCTTAGGTGTGGCCGGCATAGCTTTCGGAGCCACCTTGATGCCGGTCAAGGTATTGGACAAAAATGGGAGCGGGACCGACTCAGGCGTTGCCGCGGGTATCCGCTACGCCGCCGACCACGGCGCCAAGATCATTAACTTGAGCTTGGGCGGGGGTGGTTCGACAACTCTCTCAGACGCGGTCGTTTACGCTTACAACAAAGGCGTGACTATCATCGCGGCCGCCGGCAATGACGGCGGGCCGGTTATCTACCCGGCCGCTTACGATCAAGTGATCGCGGTGGCCGCGACTCGTTATGATGAGGCCACCGCCTGGTACTCGAATTTCGGTCCGCAAGTCGACATCGCCGCGCCGGGCGGGGATACCGGTGTCGACCAAAACGACGACGGCTATGTCGACGGCGTTTTGCAGCAAACATTCGACCCGCATAACCGGAGTTCGTTTGCGTACTATTATTATCAGGGAACGTCGATGGCGACCCCTCATGTAGTCGGCGTGGCCGCGCTCTTATTATCGCAAGACCCGAGCATGACCCCGTCCGACATCAAGAACCGCCTTCAATCCACAGCTAAAGACAAAGGGGCGCCCGGCTGGGACCAGTATTACGGTTGGGGAATCGTCAACGCCGATGCCGCGGTCCTGCCGGCATCATTTGAACTCTCGGTTTCCGCTATCGATCTACAAACAGTTGCCGCCGGGGCCAACAGTTGGCCGGGGGACGACGCCAAGAACAGACCGGCAACTATCAACGCCACCGTGCCTTGGAAACTGACGGTTATAGCCCAAAGCGATTTTACGGGCGGCGGCCAATCTTTGGCGAGTTCTAATTTAAAGATGGGCCCGTCCTACGCGCAGGCGGTGGGCGTCTCGACCACTTCGACCATCGATGCGGCCTCCGGCGGCGGCGGTCATAACCTTAGGCCTGATCTGAGTACGTCTCTTAATATTCCGTGGAGCGACGGCCTGGCTAATAAAGCTTTAAGCTCGACCTTCACGTATACGGTTCTACCACAATAAACTTTTGGGGGAGGTGAAAAAGTGAAGAGATTATTCTTAATTTCGCTGATAACAGGAGCAATAGTTATAGGCGTAGGCGCCATGGCCTTGGCCACCACCAGCGGCAGCGCCGCGGTCACGTTTACGGTCGTGCCGACGCAAGAATTAACCGCCAATGCGTTGACCTTGGGCAGCGTGAGCGCCGGGACCAATAACTTAGGGTCTAAGACGCCCGTGACGGTTGGCTCAAATTCAGCCTGGCATGTCACGGCCCAAGCGGCTGGTCCGTTCACGGCGGGAGCGCAGTCGATACCGGCGTCAAACCTGTCCTTAGGCGGCGCCAGTTTGTCGACGACACCGACAGCGGCAGTAACAATAGCCAGCGGCGTCGCCGGCTCATCGAGTCCGGCGGTGGCGACGGTTCTTAATGTGCCGTGGACTATCGATCCGGGCGTGAGCTCGGCATTTTCCGGCTCGGTTACTTACGCTATATTGCCGAACTGAGTAGGAAGATAGATGGAGCGGAAGGACAAAACACCAGCAAAGCCCCTTGTCATTACGCGGAACAAGTGGGCATGGAAGGGTGTACCTAAAATCGGAAAATTATACCGGCTCGGCGTGATAGCGGGCTTTTTGGCGGCGCTGACCGCGACCCCGGCGATCGCTGGGCCGATAGCGGCTGGTCTTAAAGTCTATCCGGTAAAACTAAATATCGATACGAAGGCGGGCAAAGCGGCGGCCGGCGATTTTCAGGTGATCAATACAGCTAAGCTGCCGGCCGATATCAAAATCACGGCGCAAGATTTTACCCGGGATAACCAGGGTAATTACAAATTCCTCGCGCCTAGCGGCCGACCGTTGATTGCTTCACCCGCGAGATGGACCGGGTTCGCGCCGGCGAACTTTCGGCTAAAGGCGGGCGCGGGCAGGAAGATTAACGTGTTGGTTAAGGTGCCTGACCGTGCCGGGCCGGGCGGCCACTACGCGATGGCGTTTGTCACCGCCGATCCGGTGATTGCCACAGGCAAGAAGCCAAAGCAGGCCATAATCGGCCGGGCTAGAATCGGCGTGATGCTCCGGGTTGCCTTAGGCGGCCGGGTTGTCGATCGGGCCCGATTGTCGCGGCTTGAGGCGCCTAGGCTCAGTTGGGGCGGCCCGATAGATTTTACTATTGTTTTTGCGAACAAGGGCAATATTCATAAAGACATCGCCGGGCTGATCACTATTAACAAGGACTCGGCCGAGGCGACGCGGCTTACGGTTGATGAATGGACAAGTTTGCCGGGCTCGGATCTGCGGATCACCAAGCGCTGGCAGCGGCCGGGATTTGGCGCGTATAAGGTAAAGGCGTTGATCGCTTCCCGGGACGGGAAAAGGTGGACCAAGACGGCGGCAATATTTGTGGTGCCGATTTTGCCGATAGCTTGGCTATTGGCGATCATAGGACTGTTTTTAGTCGCTTGGCGATTCTTACGGCGTCGCTATACGTTTAAAATGGAGAAAAAGGTTGAGACATAAGATCGGAAGATATCGACGCTTCCAAGCGTTAGTGATAGCGGCACTG
>JAUXSL010000123.1 GCA_030679975.1 Actinomycetota bacterium | reverse complement strand
AAAGAAAAGATCTTTTAACAAAGGTCGTCCCTTTCTTTGAAAAATATCCGATTCTGTCCTCTAAATCCAAAGACTTCGCGAAATTTGCTTTTGTTGTTAGACAAATGGAAAAGTCAGTTCATCTGACGCGCGAAGGACTGGTTGATCTTTTGAAGGTCGCATTCAGCATGAATGGTGCGGGCCGCTACAGAAGATTGAAATTGGAGGACGTGCTTAATAGTTTAGAATCCTCAGAGACTATACGCCAAACGCCCGAAAGGGTGAAGATATAGTCCGAGCTGCATGGCGACATGCAGAGCCTGGCAGAAATGATCAGGCCCTCTCGCTGATAGATAGCGAGGGAGTAACAAGACTGTCGGTCCCTATCCGTTGCGGGCGCAGGAAATTTGAGGAGAGTTGTTCCTAGTACATTAAGTGCTACTTGCAGAAGAAATTCTGCATGACAATTCGGCTAATAACGGTGAAGCCCCACCTTGGCATTTTACGTGTCCTCCGTAAGTAGTGGTTATAAACCATGATGGCCAAGAGGGTAATATCGTGGGAAGAAAGCAGCTCCTTAATGAATGATTCTACGAAAGCTTATATCGCAGGCTTTCTTGACGGTGATGGCAGTATCATGCTGCAAATAAAGCCGCGAATAGGTGTGCGATATGGCTATCGGATATATGCAACAATCTGCTTTTATCAAGACTCCGCGCACGAAAGCGAATTGCGCTGGATTCTTGAACAGCTTGGAGTCGGTTACGTATCAAAACGTAACGACAACATTGCGGAATTGCGGATTAACGGTTATGAGCGTGTTGAGAGGGTTTTACTTGAACTTTGTGATTACATTCGATTCAAGCGTCGGCAAGTCCGCGTGATGTTGGATGCAATGCAACTGGTCAAGGAAAAGCAAGGCCCGGAAGGGTTTCTCAAAGTTTGTAAGTTAGCGGATGAGATATCAGCTCTAAATTACAGCTCAAATCGTAAGCATACGGCAGAAAACGTAGAACATTATTTAAGGAAAGAACGATTGCTTTCCCCGTAACGACTGAAGCGAAAGCTGAGATGGTGGTCGCGGCTCGAAAGAGCAAATTTATGGCCACCATAATACGCCGACTCCTCCTCTGATAATTCAGAGAGGATGAAGATATAGTCTGATCCCACAGTAATGTGGGGACAATCGACGAGAGGACCGGAACGAACAGACCTCTAGTGTACCAGTTGTCATGCCAATGGCATCGCTGGGTAGCTACGTCTGGAAGGGATAAGCGCTGAAAGCATCTAAGTGCGAAGCCCACTCCAAGATTAGATTTCCCATCCCGTTAAGGGAGTAAGACCCCAGATAGACTATCTGGTTGATAGGCCACAGGTGGAAGGGCAGCAATGTCCGGAGCCGAGTGGTACTAATCGGTCGAGGGCTTGATTTTTACTCAATAAGTAGCTGTGTAGTTGACAAGATGCAACGGCCAAAAGCGTCGTTGCGTCTGATTCGGGCTTGCCGCTATGGCGGCGAGGCCGGAGATTGTGAGACTAAAACGCTGTTCAGCGTTCTAGTGACTATGGCGAGGATGATACACCCGTTCCCATTCCGAACACGGAAGTTAAGCTCCTCAGCGCCGATGGTACTGCCTGGGCAACTGGGTGGGAGAGTAGGACGTCGCTAGGACACTAAACAGCGTTTTTTTATTCCATGCGTAACATCACTGAAATCGGTGATCTTCATCACACAATCCCATCCCGGCTACCGGTAAGATGAGTGGCGCTCATAAGACAACCGGAAATGAAGGGACGCGAATGAATGATGAATTAGAGATGTTCTGCAACCAATGTTCCCAGGCCGCCCACGGCGAGGCCTGCACGACCACCGGCATTTGCGGGAAACAACCGACGCTGGCGCGCCTACAGGACAACCTGAGCTACGCCGTCAAAGGCGTGGCCGCTTACTCGTATCACTTACGGGAGCTGGGCGTGGTCGACGATGAGATTGATGCCTTTCTGACCAAAGCGGTCTATTCGACGCTGACGAACGTCAATTTCAGCGCGGAGGATTTTATCGCCATGGCCCTGGAGGCGGGCCGGGTGAACGCGCTGGCGATGCGCCTTCTGAAAGACGCGCACATCGCGGCCTATGGCGAGCCCGAGCCGACAAAAGTTCAAACCGGCGCCGTGAGAGGGCGAGGGATCGTCGTCACCGGCCATAGCCTTAAGGCGCTGGAGGAGCTGTTAAAGGCGACCGAGGGGACGGGCATCAACGTCTACACGCACTCGGAGATGCTCCCGGCCCACGCTTATCCGGGGCTCAAGAAATACAAACACCTCGTCGGCAACCTGGGCAAAGCCTGGTTCGACCAGAAGCGGTTGTTTGCGGGCCTTGAGATCGCCATTCTCGGTACTTCGAATTGCGTCCTCCTGCCGCTGGAAAAATATCGCGACCGGATGTTCACGATCGGCATCGCCTGTCTGCCCGGCGTCAAGCACATTGAAGGGTATGACTTCGCCCCGCTGATAGAAGTGGCGCGGAGTCTGCCCGAGCTGACGGAGACGGCCGGCGAGGTCGAGTTGACCACGGGGTTTTCCGCGTCGACGATCCTGGGCTTAAAAGACAAGATCAAGGGCTTGGTCGATGAAGGGAAGATCCGACATTTCTTCCTGGTCGGCGGGTGTGATTCGCCATTTTCGAGTATGGATTACTATCGTCGGTTCGTTGCGGGCCTTCCGGATGACACGATCGTCATGACTCTGGCTTGCGGAAAGTTTCGCTTCAACGATCTGGATCTCGGCGACATCGAAGGCGTGCCGCGCCTACTCGACCTCGGGCAGTGCAACGATGCTATCGTGGCCGTCGATATCGCCTCCGCGTTGGCCGAGACATTCGGCGTCGGCCTGAACGAGTTGCCGCTGACGCTGGTCTTAAGCTGGATGGAGCAGAAAGCCGTCTCTATCCTGTGGAGCCTGCTGGCCCTGGGCGTAAAAGGTATTTACCTGGGGCCGGTCGCCCCGCCATGGGTGAACGACGAGATCATGGCGGTTTTGACTGAACAATACGATATTCGTCTGATAGGCGAAGCGGGCCGAGATATCGACGAAGCGCTCGGCGCCACCGTCGCTGTATAGTAAACACCGCGAAAAAGGGACCGGTCAACCGGTCCCTTTTTTTGTCGCCGGGCGTAGCTGCTTTAAGCGGCTTTTCTTTTGGTCATATGATGGACAAGTTTCAGCGCGGTCAGACCGAGAACGCCGGCTCCGACGGCGACCAGAGGCGCAAAATCGACGATCGGCCGGTAAGAGGCGCCTTCCGGGGTGACGTCTATGTAGCCAATAGGTTTGACGTTGACGCCCATGCCGACGCCGCTGCCCTCACCCTCTTGCTCACGATCTTCGGTTTTACCTTTGCCGCCGCCGCCTCCCCAGCCGTAAGATATTTTGCCCACAGGGATTATTGTCTGGCCGCCCATCTGGCGGGCCTCGCCGAAGATAGCCTCGACGTTAGTCTCTTTCACCTCGGAGACTATGTTTCTAATAATGTCTTTATATTCACTCACTTTGCATCACCGATCCTTTCCGTTTTCATCGTTATTCCCTTCCGGTGGCAAAGTCGACAAATATAGCCAAACTATTTCGCTGGCGAACCTACTGTATGGATCGCCCGGCGCTCTCCCCCTTTACGCCCGCTCTCTTAAGCGGTAAGCTAAACCGGTCATGCGTTTCTATCTGGTCATTTCCGAACCAAAAGGCGATATTCCGGCCGGCGCTGAACTAAAATTTTTCGAATGGTTCAAATACCTTAAGAAGACCGGCCGGATCACCGAATACTGGGCTTTGCAGCAGAAGCCGGGCCTGGCGGCTGTGCTTAGGCTCAATTTCGCCGGCGACCTCGACGAGCTGCTTGCCGGCTGGCGCCAACGGCTGCCGTCGGATTTTACCATCGAGCCCCTCAAAGACCCCAAAACCCTCGAAGCGGACCTGGCTAAAAAAATCTTGGGCTAGGTGCTTGCGGCCGAATATCCCACGAGCCTTTGTTTATAAGTTTTCGTCAAGGGTAAGTACGCAAGCGACGTTTCCTTGTCCTATTGAGAGCCGGACAAAAAACCGCCAATCTCACGAGTGCTTTCTCTCAAATCTCAATGATTTTCTCACGAAGGTTTTTTACCTTAACGCCTTAGATCAATAGAATAGAAGGGAGGTGAGTTTGTTGAAAAATGGATTAGTCCCGTCAAACGTCAATAGAAAGGAAGTGATTTTGTTGGGAAAAAAATTTACTGGGTCGTTTTATTGTAAGGCAAGCGCCTTGTTGGTCTGCACCTTGTTTGTCGTTTCGGCAAGTCCGGCTGTGGCGAGTGTACCGGATGATAATTCGGTGACGACCGCAAAAATAGTTAACGGCGCGGTAAAATCCGCGAAGATCGCTAATTCGGCAGTTGGCACAAGTAAAATTCGCAACAGAACGGTTACGACGAATAAGCTCAAGTATGGGGCCGTGACCACGGATAAGATCGCCGACAGCGCCGTGACCACGGCTAAGATCGCCGACAGCGCCGTGACTACGGCTAAGATCGCCGACAGCGCCGTGACTACGGCTAAGATCGCCGCGGGGGCCGTCGGCACTTCCGACATCGCCGATGAGGCTGTCAGTACAGCCAAGATCGCCGACAGCGCGATTACCACGGCAAAAATTGCCTCAAGCGCTACGGTTTTACGGCTTGGGTCCGGGTATGCGGCCGGCGATACCATCTCTACCGCCACAATGACCGTTAGTGGACCCAGTTTAGCCTATACGACCGGCGGCACAAACGTGACGACGACAGTGTCAAACATTAAGTCGGTCATGATAGTGCCGAGTAAGAGCGGGTACGTCTTCGAGATAGACGATTCCAGCTTTACGACCGGGTTTTTCAAAGTAAAGGCTATGTATAGCCGCGCCACTTCACCTAGCGTTGAGACGTCTGCGTCATTGATTGAGTTAACAAATGGCGCAACTGTAACTATTTCCAATGTTCGATACCAAGTAATTGGTCAGTAGTGTTGAATGAGCGGGGCGGGCTCCGGCCCGCCCCGCGATTTTTTATGAATCATAAAACTTGGAGGCGCTATGGAAAACGAAGAAACTCTTAAGCAACAAAACAGCGGTCAATGGCAAGGCTTGCCTACTACCACCATGTTCTTGATAGTAGTGGTTCTCCTGGCGCTGGCATTATTCTTCAGTTTCTTTCGTCCGCTTAGCCAATTGGGCGTAACCGGTCTGCCTCAAGCCGGGGGTCTTGACAGGCAATTTTCCGGCGGCGCGGTTTTTCTGCGCTATTCCTCCCAGTGGCACGCTCTTAATCCGGGCGAGTTGGCTAAGTATAACGGCGCTTTCATGTTTGCGGTGGAGCGCGCCAATCCGCACGCGTTTGTGAGCGTTAAAGCGCAAACCGTTAACGCCCAAGGCGTTAGCCTGGCCCAACTGGCGAAAAGTCTGGATAAAGAAATTGTCCGGGAATTTACCGATGCCA
>JAUXSL010000121.1 GCA_030679975.1 Actinomycetota bacterium | reverse complement strand
CAATAGCGAAGATGTAGGCGACAAAGAGGCTGATCTTATCGACATGAAGCAGGGTGACTTTAAAACCGATGAAGTTGGTAACCCAGCTGGATTGTACCTTTAGGAGAAGCACGTCGACCAGCGCGAAGAAGGCGACCGCCAACACGTAAACTTGCCGGACTCTGCCTTTGACAAGGGGTATCAGAGCGGAGGCGCCCAAAAATATAAATGCGGGATGGATCGCCGGCATTATTCCACAATCTCAATGAAGAGGGGGCCTGGTTTTAAAAACTTGCCTCTAGCGTTTAATTCGGCCTCAACCGTATATTTGCCTAAGGCCGCGGGACTTTTTCGGTCGGTCTCTTGGTTCCAATTTGAAGAAAGTAACAGCTCCGCACCGCTTTTTAACGTTTTAGAAAAGAATGATTGAGCGAAAACCATGTCGCCGGACCATCGCCATATCGGGGCGCCGCCGGAGGTCTTGACAATAAAATCGTGCGTCTTGGCGCTTGAGAATTCCAACGTCATCTCCTTGGCGCTTGTATTCTTGATCACCAGTTTTAGCGGTATAATTTCTTTTCGTTTAAAACGCTGTTTTGTTGTTGAGAGTCTTGCCTCTAAGCCTCCAAGCCGCTCAACCGCAACCGGAGGCGACCCTTGCTTGGACCCCCGCGAGCATGCCGCCAGGCTTATGGAGAGGAACAGTATCAGTGTTGCCGCCAACCACCAGCCGGCTACTTTTGGTAAACCCGCGCGACCCTGGTGTTTATAAGACAAACGACCTCGTAGTTGATGGTTCCGAGCCATGAAGCCATCTCCTCGGCGGAAATGGTCTCCTTGCCTTGATTGCCGATTAATACGACCTCATCTCCCGCCGCCGCCTTTACATTGTCTACCTTAACGAGCAGTTGATCCATGCAAATATTGCCGATTATATTTACCCTTTTGCCGCCTAGCAAAACCTTGCCTTTGTTCGATAAAAGCCGGCTGTATCCGTCTCCATAACCGATAGGTAGAGTGGCAACTGTTATCTTACGCTCGGCAACATAAGTCAACCCGTAACTGACTCCCTCTCCTGATTGAAGCTCCTGGACGAAACTTATCTTAGTCCTTAGGGAGAGGGCCGGCTTAAGCGGTATGGGGCTGGGCTTGGTGGACGGTTGCAGCCCGTACATGGCGATACCTATCCGCACCATATCGAGCTGCGTTTCCGGCATAAAAATAGTTGCCGCGCTGTTGGCGGCGTGCCACATAGGCACCTCGGGCAGCGCTTTCTTGAGTCGCAAAAAGGACTGTAATTGCTTGGCCGTGAAAGGGTCTTGCGGGTTGTCGGCGCAGGCAAAATGGGTGAAAATCCCTTCAACTTTGAGGCCCGGAAGCCGGCGGATAGCTTGGTAAAGCTCGAGCGATCGGTCGAGAGGGGCCCCGACCCGGTGCATGCCGGTATCGACCTTAAGATGGACGGTAATAGGCGCCTGTATGGCCTGGGCTTTGCGACTCAAGGCTTGGGCCAGCTCGATTGAATAGACCGCGGGTATCAAGTGGTAGGCCGCGATCTCTTCAGCGGCCCCGACGGGGGGTTCGCTTAGGATGTGAATGGGAATATCCAAGCCGGCTTCGCGCAGCTCCAGGGCTTCTTCAACTAAGGCCACACCGAGCCGGTCGGCGCCCGCTTGTCTTGCTTTCCTGGCTACCGGTATCAGACCATGACCATAAGCGTTAGCTTTAACGATAGCCATTACTTTTGTCTCAGGCGCCAGCCGGGTCTTGATGGCCGCTAAATTGGCCGCGATAGCGTCTAAATCGATTTCAGCCCAGACCGGACGGATCACCGGTTTAGTCCCGACCCAGACTTCTGACAATGTCGCCTTTGCTGACGACCCCGACAAGATGGGAGTCTTTCATGATGGGAAGCAGATGAACGTTTTGGCGCACCATCAAGGTGGCGACATCTTCGATCGAGGCTTCCGGTACCGTGGTGGTCACGTCAGGCGTCATGATCTCTTTCACTTTGGCCGCGACGGCTTTCTTTAACGTGGATTCGAACTTGGCTAAGCTGCCGAGGTAAATATAGCTGTCCAGGAATTGAATGTAATGAGGGAAGTGCAATTTTACGTCCTGGATGATTAAATCGTTTTCGCTGACAATGCCGAGCAAGTTGCCTCCGTTATCCAATACCGGGGCGCCGCTGATGTGGTGCTCGCTCAAGATTTTGGCCGCCTCGGTCACTGTTTGCTCCGGACCGAGGGTGACGATTTCCGTGGTCATTATATCTCGCGCTAATATTTCGGTCATTTAAGGACCTCCTTTTTTTTTAAGCTCTCTTATAGCGGTCGGAAGATAGTCTAGCAAGTCGGTGGCTATAAGGGCAAGCTCGGTTGTTTTCCGGGCGGCCAGGTCGCCCGCCCGCCCATGCAGATAAACAGCCAGAACCGAGGCCGGATAGGGGGGCAGTCCTTGAGCGACCAAACCCGCGACCATGCCGGCCAGGACATCACCGGTCCCGGCTGTGGCCATGCCGGGGTTGCCGGTCGGGTTTATGTGAAGACAGCCGCCGCCGGCTATGATAGTCCGCGCGCCTTTTAAGATGACTGTTGCCTGCCAGGCGTCGGCGGCTTTAGCGGCTGCCGTCAGGCGGTCCGATTGGACCGCTTCAGTCGAGATTCCAAGTAAGCGTCCTAGTTCGCCGGGGTGGGGCGTCATGATGGTCGGTCCGGGACGCTTGGCCAATAAGTCTGTCTTGCCCACTAAGGCGTTTAAGCCGTCGGCATCGATGACCATCGGCGCCGGCACAGCAGTCACGAGCTGGCGCGCGAGAGTGACGGTGCCGGGATGGGTCGACAACCCCGGACCGATCAATACCGCGTCCGTGGCGGGAATCATCTCCATTATCTGGTCGGCCGCTTTGGCCCGGATGGTCCGCCCCGGCGTTTCCGGCAGCGGCTTTGTGATCACTTCGGTCAGCTTGGTTTCCAGGATGTCGTTGAGGCTTTCAGGGATGCCCAAAGTCACCAGACCGGCGCCGATCCTCAGCGCCGCCAGCGAAGACATGGCGGCGGCGCCCGTCATCCCGACCGAGCCGGCGAGCACCAACACCCGGCCGCAATCGCCCTTGTGGGCGTCGGTCCGCCGGGTGGGCAATAAGAGGCGGGCTACGGCCCGGCTTCCCAGGCAGACATTGGCATGCTTGGCGATAGTCTCTTTGGCGATGCCGATATCCGCTATCCGCATGGTCCCGACATGATCGAGACCGGGGTAGATAGCCATACCGGCTTTGGGGCACGTGAACGTGATGGTGCGGTCGGCTTTTACCGCGTCACCCTCTACCTGGCCGGTATCGGCGTCGACCCCTGACGGGATGTCGACGGAGAGCACCGGAGCGTTGTATGAGTTTATTGCTTTAATAGCCTGGGCGGCCGTACCGCGCACCGTCCCACGCAGGCCAAAACCCAAGATAGCGTCGATGACCAGGTCAGGGCTTTTCGGGTGTTTGCGAGAGTTGAAGGGCGTTTTAGTGATTGAAGCCGCGTGCGCGATCTCTCGATAAGCGCCGGCGGCGGCCCCGGTGGCTTCACCGGTGCCGGTAAGCATGATAACTTCGACATCGTACTTCTTTTTATCCGCCAACAGGCGCGCGGCGACAAAACCATCGCCGCCGTTGTTGCCCTTGCCGCAGAAAATAATTACGCGGCCGCCGGCAGGCAACATCGCCCCGGCTTCTTCGGCGACCGCCGCCCCGGCCCGCTCCATCAACTGATAAAGCGTGATCCCTTGGTTGGCGACCGCTTCTTCTTCAATTGCCCGCATCCGGTCGGCTTTGGCTAGGAGCATGGTTATAGGTTAGTGGAAAACCGGGGAAGGGGGAAGAGGAAGGTGTATGGGCAGACAGAGAGTCTTTTTCTCCGCTCCGCTGCGCGACTGTGGCCTACACCTCATTCCGCGGGGCCTTGTCATTCCTGCGGAAGCACGATGTCATTCCTGCGGAAGCAGGAATCTGGGGGCAAAAGCTACTGGATTCCCGCTTGCGCGGGAACGACAAGCATAGCTTGTCGATTTGCCGCCGCCGCTTTATTCGGCTCCGGCTCACGCTATGCCCCACAAAGTCCGTTTTTGACTTTGTGGGGTGGAGGCCATAGTCGCGCAACCGGAGCTAAGAAAGATTAGCGCTTGCGCAAGAGGAAAACCGTGAAGGGGAAGGCCGCTACTAATATTTCGGAAGCGCCGGCGCCGTCGGTTTGCCCGATTTGTTTGTTGATTTCTTGGATTTGCACCCCGCCAGCGACAGCGATGTGACCAATAGGCCGACTACAAGAACAAGTGTTGTTAAGTAGATCAGTTTCTTTTTCATAGCACTTCCTCCTAGATACAGTTTGGGGTCACTATTCCCGAATAGATGAGGTTGAAACTATTTCGACTGTCTAGCAGAACGCGACCCAAAGCTCCGGATGCAAGGCAGACGAACGCCGAGGCGAGGGAGCGTATGTGCGATTACGT
>JAUXSL010000115.1 GCA_030679975.1 Actinomycetota bacterium | reverse complement strand
AGGCCACCGGCTCCAGCGTAAAATTCATATCCGCCGTCGTTCCCCCATCCTCGACATCCAGATCGCTACGGAGGGCGACGCTGATGCCTTCGGCCCCGGCGACATGGCAGGCCGTCCCATGACAGACTTTAATAAGGTGCTTGCCTTGAGGGGTCAGGCGAAATTGCTTGTAGAACGTGGTTACACCGAATATCTGACTCGCCGAAAGACCCAGGCTCCGGCCAACGACATTCACAGCAGCCTCCGGCACATAACCGTATTCCTCTTGGACAGCCTGGAGAACCGGGATAAGGGACGCCGCCTTTTTTTCATAAGCGCCGACGATCGCCTCGACCTTATCGTCGGTTACGGTATTATTTTCACAGTTGCAAGCTCTTGTTTTCATTGTTTATTTTCCGATTGGGAATACAAAGAAATATCTTGAAAACGAAGACAGAGTATATCAAAAACAATGGCGGGGGGAAAAGAGTTAGCGCCGACTTGTGTTAATCTTGGGACATTCGGGAATACTAATAACATTGCTTGCGGAGGAAAAGAATGCTTGTTTCCGTACCCTTAACCCAAAAATCGCTTGCCGACTACGAGATTTTCGTCGAGCCCGGCGCTATTCACAACCTCCGGGAGCTGGCCGGAGAGTTCGCCGGCGCCCGTGTCCTCCACATTAACGCCACCGCTTATGGCGGGGGCGTCGCCGAGTTGCTCTATACCTTGGTCCCGCTGATGCGGGATGCCGGACTGGTAGCCGACTGGAAGGTCATCCAGGGGTCGGAAGAATTCTTCACCGTCACGAAGATAATGCACAACTGCCTGCAGGGCATGGATATACCGGTCACCGACCAGATGAAGAAGATCTATGAGCACCACAATGTCGCCAACGCCAAGATGATGGTCGGCGAATATGATTACGTCATCGTCCATGACCCACAGCCTGTAGCTCTGCCGTACTTCCTCAAGAACCACAGGGCGCTTGGCAAGAAATGGATTTGGCGCTGTCACCTCGACCTGACAAAGTTCAGCCGCGACCTCTGGGAGTATTTGACGCCGTTTATCCAAATGTATGATGATGTTGTGTTTACTTCGCCCGGCTATGTCGATGAGCACGCGGCCCAGGTCCCTCCATGCACGTTTATTACGCCGACCATCGACCCTCTAAGCCCGAAGAACACGCCGCTCGACGACCAGACGGTCGCGCGGACTTTGAGAAAATATCACATCGACCCGGAGCGGCCGCTCATTACTCAGGTTTCCAGGTACGACCCCTGGAAAGACCCACTGGGAGTTATCGACGCCTATAAGTTGGTCAAGGAACAAGTCCCGGGCGCGGTGCTGCTGCTGGCCGCCTCTATGGCCACTGACGACCCTGAGAGCTGGCACTATTATGAAAAGACTGCCCGCCACGCGGGCGAAGACCCGGACATCTTCCTACTCTCGAATCTTCAGGGGGTCGGCAACATGGAAATAAACGCGTTTCAGCGGGGCTCCACCGTCGTCGTCCAGAAGTCGCTGCAAGAGGGATTCGGCCTGTCGGTCACAGAGGCGCTTTGGAAGGAAAAAGCCGTTGTCGGCGGCAACGTTGGCGGCATTGTCCTGCAAATCGAGGACGGCGTAAACGGTTTTCTAGTCGACTCGGTTGAGGGTTGCGCTGAGAAAATGCTCTACCTTCTCAAGCATGAACAGGAGAGACGCCGTATGGGCGGAGCAGGCCGAGAAAAGGTCCGGGATAAATTCCTTTCAACGGGAAATCTTGAAGCCTACTTGAACCTATTCAGAGGACTCGCGGTAGCCGGGCGGCGCCATGAAAAAGAACACACTGCTTAAGAAGACAATCGAACAAGTCTTGCGCGGGCGAAAACTGGTGCTGGTGTCGAATCGGGGGCCGGTTCAATTCGATGTGGATGCGGCCGGCCGTCGCCGATGGCGCCGGGGCGCCGGCGGCTTGATAACCGCGCTTCATTCGGTCCTGACAACCACCAAGGCTCTATGGGTCGCGGCGGCGATGAGCGACGAAGACCGTCTTGTCGCCCGCGAAGACGCCCTGATAGGCCTGCCCGAGGACGACCCTCTATACTGGATCTATCTCGTCGACATCCCGCCGGCAACGTATGACCTTTACTATAACCAAATAAGCAACAAAGTCTTGTGGTTCCTCCATCATTATCTCTTTGACGCCTTGCGTCAGCCGTCGTTTGACAAGGAAGTAAAGAGGGCATGGTCCGAAGGTTACGTCGACGTCAACCGCCGGTTTGCGGAGAAAGTCGCGGCGATCACGCAAGACGACCCGAGGCCGATCGTTTTGATACAAGACTACCATTTATATTTGGTCGCCGGTTGGTTGCGTCAGCTAAAACCCGACGCCCTGCTCTTTCATTTCGTTCATGTCCCCTGGTGTTCGCCTGACTACTTCAAATTCCTGCCGTCCGAAATCAGGCAAAAAATACTTGAATCGCTGCTCGCCAACGACATCGTCGGCCTCCATTCCTGGCGATACGCGCGCAATTTCATGCATTGCTGTCAGGATTTCCTGGGTTGCCGTATCGATCTGCGCCATCATAAGGTGTTTGTGGGAGACAGGGTCGTCTATGTGAAAGCTTACCCGATCTCCATAAGCGTCGAAGAGTTAACGGCTATCGCCGATTCACCCGAAGTGGCGGAAGAGAAAATCAAGTTCATGAAGCTTAAAGCCAAGTACCAGCTGATCGTGCGCATAGACCGCGCCGAACTCAGCAAGAACCTGATCAGAGGATTTGAGGCCTACGCCTTGCTTCTCAAAGACCACCCCGAACTACGAGGCAAGATCAAGTTTCTCGCCTATGCCTATCCCACCAGGGAGAGTCTTAGCGAATATCGAACTTATCGGGCCGCGATCGAAGCTATCGTCGAGCGCATCAACACTGAGTTCGGTGATGACTCCTGGCAGCCCGTGGAACTTGGCATCGAGGATAATTACCATCGTTCGGTCGCGGCAATGAGCACGTTTGACGTTCTGTTGACAAACCCCGTCTTTGACGGCATGAATCTGGTTGCCAAGGAAGCTTCCGTGCTGAACATGAGCGATGGTGTGATCGTCCTGTCTGAAAACGCCGGCGCCTACGAAGAATTGCGGGACGGGGTGCTTGGCGTCAACCCGTTCGACATTGAAGACACCAAGAACAAACTGTACCAAGCACTGACCATGACGCCGCTCGAGCGGGGGCTGCGGGCAAATCGCCTGCGCGAGATAGTCGAGAGGAACGATGTCCTTAAATGGCTGCTCCACCAGCTTAAAGACATCGAGAAGGTTTCAAAAAGCAGCGCGATCTATCAACCAAGAGAAGAAACGCGCGACCTCGTCAATTGATTCGACGACATAGTCGCCGTTATCCGCTAATCCCGGCGGGGATTCCGGGCCTAAGACGGCAATGGTAACGCTGGATATCTCATGCCGGTCGGAGGCGGCTCTCAAAGCCTTGAAAGCATCGATGTCGGTTTCGTCGTCGCCAATATAAATAATCTGCTTGACCCCGTATTCCCGAGCGACTTCGAGGACCGCCAGACCTTTGTCTGCCGCAAGCGGGCGAATCTCGCTGACCTTGCGACCGTGCTGCGCCCGCAGATCAAACTTGGCGGCCAACTCAGCGGTCAGTTCCTTGGCGGCATCGATCGCGGCCGGATCATCGCATTGCCTATAATGGACGGCCAGGACAGAGCCTTTGTTTTCTATAAAAAGTCCGGGAGCTTTTGGTAAACGCAAAGCCAGTTCGACTCCGGCGTCGGCGACAGCGGTATAGGCCTGAAGGCCCGCCGGCGTCTTTTGGGTAGAGACACCTCGCCGCCGCTCAAGCCCGTGGTTGCCCAAATAAAGCAACTCAACTTGTCCGACCAGCGCTTGGACATCGGCGGCACGGCGCCCCGACACAACCGCCACGAGCTTGTAAAGACGATTGAGTCGCCCGAGCATCGACGCGATATCCTCCGGTACGCTCGCCAGTTCGGGGAAGTCTTGAATCTCAGCTAGAGTGCCGTCGGCATCGGTTAGAATGCCGATGTCTTCGGCGGTAAGCAGTTGGCTGTTGAGCCGGTCAAGGTTAAGCCAGAGTGAGTGGCTGGGCAATTCTTCCCTCGGCCCGCAAAATGTGCCAATAGTTATCTATGTAGCCGTCAATCATCCTGCCGATCGAAAATTGGGATTCCGCCCACTGCCGGCACGCCAGTGGGTCCAGCCCGGCGGCGGCGTCGATCATGCCAACCATTTCATCAAAGGTCTCGACGATATAGCCGCTGAGCCCGGGGGCGATGACTTCACTGGCCGCGCCCCGATTAAACGCAACCACAGGTGTGCCGGCGGCCATAGCTTCCAACATGACCAGGCCGAACGGTTCGTCCCACTGGATCGGGAAAACAAAGCAGTCGGCGCCGGCCATTAATTCCCGCTTTCGCTCTTCAGAGACCTCGCCCAGGAAACATATCTGCCGGTCGTCGACGTACGGCTCGATCATCTTTTCAAAGTAGGCCGTATCGTCGCCCGCGTCGAGCTTGCCGGCGATTATCAACCGCCTATTCAACTTCTTAGCAGCCTGAATCGCCAGGTGTGCCCCTTTGGAGGGGCTTAGCCGGCTTAGCGCTAAGAGGTAGCCGCTTTTCTTCGTCTGGACCGGATACGAACCAAAATCAATCGCATTATAGACAGTGTTGACGTACCGCAGTTCGGGCGCGCACCGCTTCTGGTATTCGCTGATGGCGTTATAATAGACGGCGTCTTTAAAGCGCTCATAAAATGGTCTGGTCAGCTCATTGAACTCTCCGTGCAACGTGGACAAAACGGGCGTAGCCGACCCCAAGCCTAAAGCCACGCCGGAAAAACCCATGTGGTCGTGGATAATGTCGAAGCCTTCGCGGCGACAGTAGTCGAAAGCAGAGGCCGCGTGAAATATGTCGGGCAGCACCCAGCCGATTCTGTCTTTTTGGGGCTTGTCATAGACCGATACCAGCTTGGCCCGGGTGATCGAATCTCCGCTGGCAAACAAGGTGACATCATGTCCCCTGTCCACGAGACCATCCGCCAATAAACTGACGACGATCTCTATGCCGCCGTAGGATTCCGGCGGAATCCTTATCCACACCGGGGCCAGCAGCGCTATTTTAAGTTTGTCTCGCATCGGTAATCCCTCGATTCATTCTTTGCTTTGTCGGCTTGCGCTGATTATTCTTTTTCTTTAATATCTAAGTTTCTAGCAGCTTTGGCAAAAACACAGCAAGTAATCATTCCCTTAATTCTACTCGTCGTAACAACCAATTGCCAGGAAGCTAAACTCTGCGCTGTTTCTGCCGATATTTAAAAAGCGCATAATTGGAGTTTATTCGATGGCAAAAAAAGTACTCTTAACTGTTGTAATCATAACTCTCTTGATTCAAGCGGCATCGGCGCTTGCGGCCCCCGCCGCCGATCCCGCGGAGACTGAGATCGCCGCTCTCACCCATGACATCGAGACGCGCCAAAGCGAAATCGGCAGCTTAGACAGCCAATTAGAAACCACCACTAAAGATATCATCAACACCTATCAGAAGCTTGACGGCCAGGAAGATTCGCTCAATCAAGAGAAGCAAGCGCTAAACAGCCGGCTTGGAGAAGTCTATAAGAACTACGACGATCTGATGATCGGTGTCTTTCTCGACGCGCGGAGCTTTAACGATATGTGGAAGCGATTTACTTTTCTTGCCAAGATAAACGAGGCCGATACGGCCCTGCTCCAAGCCAACCAACTAAGACTCGAACAGGTCCGCCGCCTCAAGCAAGAGTTGGCGCGAAAGAAGCAAGAGCAGATCGACTTGAAACGCCGCACACAAATGGAATATTTGCAGCTACAAGCCTCTCTCTTGCAGAAGAAAGCCCTGCTTGACGCCAAACTGCTGGAAGCGCAATCAGCCCCACCGGCGCCGACGGCTCCGGCCGCCCCACCGGCGCCCGTACCTGTCCCCTAAGTTTCTTCGTCCGGCTGTTCGTCATCATCGGCTTGATCGCCCTGTATGAAATGTTTTACCTCGGTAACGTCCAGGTTGACGAGATCGCCCACATCAGAGGCTAATATCCGGGCTACGTTGGGATTCCTTGTCGTGATCTTAATGCCGAAGAATTCACATACGACTTCAGCGTCCTGTTCATCGCCATCTTCCATCGAACAAGCCTCCTTTGCGGAAAAGGCGCCATTGGTGCTTTAGTAATCGTCAGAAAAGCGGGTCTGCTTGAGCCTCAAAAAAAGTCTTGACTTAGTCAAATGCTCGCGATAATCTGAATGTCCAGCCCCAAGAAGTCATAGAAGCAGCCGAAAGCATGGTGGGCAAGCGAAATGTTAGGAGCTTAAACAGTCTCCTAGGGCCGAGAGGCCGCGCAAAGTAGCTTTATCAAGCACATATTGCTGAAGGCAGTAACGCTTTGAGGTTTCTCGGGGCTTTCTTTGTCCCCCAAGGTTAATAGAGGCAAGGGGTCTCGAAAACCCGCTGGGGGCTTTTTCTTAGAACAAGCTTCCCTGCCCCGGAGCGTCAGCCGGCTGCTTTATCTCTATCTCACCGGCGATATACTTATCGATCGCCTCGTTTGCCAATCTGTCCGCCTCGCTGTTCTTGGCTCGCGGGACATGACCCACATACGCTTGCTTGTATTGGCCGATCAGGCTTTGCGCTTGAACATATAGCTCTCTTAGCGTTGTATTCTTAACCTTGTAGACACCGTTTAATTGGTTTACCAGCAATTCGCTGTCTAGATAGACCTTGAGCACCGCGGCTCGATAGCGGGAGGCGACCTTCAACCCGAGTATCAGAGCGCTGTACTCGGCTACATTATTAGTGGCTTCGCCGATATATTCGGCGGCTTCTTCCAGAACTTGGCCGGACGCGTCACAGACTACGGCCCCAAGACCGGCGGGGCCGGGGTTGCCGCGCGCCGCGCCGTCGGTTCTGACAATGATAGTGTCGATCAAACCCGTCTCACCAATATCCGGCGGCAGTGAGGACAACGCCAGACCTGCTCTTCGGCGACAATGCGGCCCAACTCCTGGGCCGGCAGCTCCATATGACAACCACCGCATGTCGAGCCGTCAAGCTGCGCCACCGCCAGCCCCTGTTTTTCATGCCTCAATCGATCATATAGCTTTAGTGTATCCGGAGCGACCGCCTTCAGAATCTCTTCGCGTTGGGCGCTTGCTTGACGGAGCTGCATGTCGACATCACCGCCGGCCCGCTCGTAGCTCGCCTGCGCCAGGTCGGCCTCCACCCGCGCTGTCTGCAGCTGCTCGTTGAGCTTTGCCTGCTCGGCGCTGAGTTCTTCGATCACTTCGATTATTTCCAATAGCTTCGTCTCATCGCGATCTCGGTGGCTTTTGAGGGCCTTCACCTCGTCCTCAATCCCCTTTAACTCCTTGGGGTTGGATATCTTCCCACTGTAGAGCCTGGCCTCTTCACGCGATACCTTATTTGTTAAGCCGTTGATCTTATCTTCGATCGCTTTTTGCTCAGCCTGTTCCTTATTTAAGAGATGGGCCTTATCGGAAGATATCTTGCCTAACCGGCCTAATTCGCTCAGTTTAAGGTCAAGCGTTCGTTTCTCGGCTAATGACGTAAGCTCTCGTTCAAGACGGCCAATGTGGCTGTCTATGATCTGCAATTCGTGCAGCGCTATATTTGTCATCGAACCCCCTGCCAGATCGAACTCTTTGTTTCAAGCCCATGGAACTTTATGTCAAATTCTCGTTCAAGACGTTTTCCCAGATCTTCCATACCGATTACCTCCGTGCCGTCGTGACCGGCATCGACAACGGCCAAACCCATATCCACCGCGTTTAGCGCATCATGATATTTGATATCGCCGGTTACCAGAAGGTCGGCCCCGGCGCGCTTGGCCGCCGCGAACAGCCGGCCTCCACTACCCCCACATACAGCGACCCGAGAAACGGGGGCCTCAGCCGTGTTCTTGTCGGCTCGGTCACCAGGGCGCCCCGCATACCTGACGTGGTCCCCGAAAATCTTCACGCACAGCGCGATAAAGTCATCGAAGGCGACACCGGGCTTAACATTGCCGACCCTTCCCAGCCCGTGCCGTTGATCGCGTTTGCGCTGCTCGTAAAGATCGTAAGCGACTTCTTCATAAGGATGGGCCCGTCGCATAGCTTCGACGACCGCATCGATTTCCGCCTGCCCGACCTCGACTTCCAGCCGATATTCTTCAACCTGATTATCCCGGCCGACTTCGCCCTGGCTCGGATCCGCTCCCGGGAGCGGCCTGAACGATCCTATCCCGGCCGAGCTGAAAGCGCAATGCGAGTAAAGACCTATTCTGCCGCCGCCGGCATCGCCAATCGCTGCCTTAACGGCGGCAACCGCCGCCTTAGGCACGAAAACGACCAGTTTAAGTAAAGCCTCGGCGGCTTCAAGTACTTCAACGTCGATCAAGCCGAGACGGGCGGCCATCGCGTCGCTGATTCCCCCGGAAGCCTTGTCCAAGTTGGTGTGGACCACATATACCGCCAGGCCTTTTTCGGCGGCCTTAAGCGCCAAGCGCCCTGTCGCGGACATATCCGTAAGACCCGTGAAATCACTAAAAATGAGTGGATGATGGGAAACGACCAGTTGACACCCCCAGGCCAGGGCCTCGTCGAGGATCGCGTCGGTTACATCGAGACAGACGATGGCCGCGCCGACACCGGCGGTCGCTCTGCCTACCTGCAAACCGACCTTGTCCCAAGGCTCAGCGAGGGGCAAAGGGGCAAGCTTCTCTATAAAGCGGGCAATCTCTCCAACAGTGACCAATCTATCTCCACCATCCGCCTTTGGCGGCCTTCAAGGCGTCAGTCTTTACAACAGTGTTGTCAAATATTATTATGAGCTGCTTAGCGACGAGCGCTCATCGCTAACTTATCTTTAGCATGTCCTTGATCTTTGTAATTTCCCGACGGTGCGTCTCGACTTCACTCTCAATTCGCTTCACCCATTCGGTTGTAAATATCCGTTCCTGATCAAGCCTTTTTAAGATAAGCAAAACCTCATCCAGCCGATTAAAGTTTTCATTCTTAAACCCGTCAAGTTCTTCTTTGGTTGCAAGTCTTTCAAGATCGTGCTTGGTTGCCAGTTGACTAAGAATTTTGTCATCCATATAGCCACCTCGTTCCGTTCATTTATGAGTTAAAATACCTCGCTGAAATTGTATCATAAGGGTCTTTAGGCAAGCTGATTATTTCAGGCAATTCATAACAAAGAAATCAATCGGCCGGTTTATCATGCGCTTGCTGAAAAGCTTATAAAGCGGGCAATCTCTCCAACAGTGACCAATCTATCTCCACCATCCGCCTTTGGCGGCCTTCAAATGTCACTATCTCAGAATAACCCGCCGCTTTCAATTGTTCCAGCAAGTATTTAAATCTAAAGCCGACCTGTTCGGGAGCGTGCGCGTCCGAACCGAGCGTTACCGGGATATCATGGCGCCGGCACATCT
>JAUXSL010000114.1 GCA_030679975.1 Actinomycetota bacterium | reverse complement strand
GGCAAAGTCTTAAGCATGCTCCTGGAGGCGCGCCTTGACGGGAAGGTCAAGACAAAGCCCGAAGCTTATGAACTGACCAGGCAGTGGGCGAAAGAGAATCTAGACTAGGTTTTCGTTCTTATCCTTGCGCTCTACCGCTTCTGTCAGGGCATCGACTTGCCGGCGCAAATTCGACAGCTTACTGCCCATCGCCAGGAGATAGCCGAATAAGATCACCCAGATACCTATATAGGCGCCGGCGACATAGCTGACAGCGGTCTGCAAAGGAATATCTTTAATTCCCATTCTTTCTAACCCCCGATTTCATCCTTAAGGTTGGCAATTTCCTCGGTCAGATTCTCGATAGTCACTTTAGCCAGCAGAAACGCCCCGAAGAGAGCAAAAGCCGACCACATGGCGACCATAAATGTGTAAAACATATCCGGAGTGACCCCGGGGTCTTTTAATGAGAAGACCACCGGATGAGCCGTGCGCAGGATGCGTGTCGATATCATGGTGAAGACCACCGTAATATAGCCTAAAATGCCGATAGATGCGGAATACCTGGCCCGCTCGGCCGCGCCTTCGACAGACGATCTTAAGACAAAGTAGGCGCCGTATAAGAGCATCACCACCAGATAACTGGTCAGGCGCGGATCCCAAGTCCACCAGACACCCCAAGTCGACCGGGTCCAAATGATACCCATGGTCATGAGCGCGCTACCGAAAATCAATCCCAACTCGGCCCCGACGTAAGCCCACGTATCCCACTTAAGGTCTCTGGTGATCAAATAAGCTATCGAGGCGACCAATGTGACGCCGAACGCCACCCCGGACGTGCTGGCCATCGGAACGTGGAAGTAAAATATCTTTTGCGTAAACCCTATCTGCTTGACTTCCAGAGGCGTGATGTAAAAAGCGCCGACCAAGCCGGCGACCGTCAGGACCGCCGAGAGGGCGGCGAGAGCGTAAAACAAGCGCATTCTTAAGGCCACAAGCTCACTCTCCTAAAACCATGTCGTAGATCATCGCCATCGCAACGAAAAACACTATATCATACGCTACCAGGATTTGCATCGAGCCGGCGACTTGTTTCGCCGCTAAAGCGCCTATTTTGCCGCCCATCATGGTACCGCTTATTATCACTATCGGACCCATCACCGGATAGAGAAGGGGAAAGCCGAGGATCGGCAGTAGCTGTTCCCGCCGCTTGGTGTTGATGGCCAAGGTGGCGACAAAAGTGCCGACCCCGGCGATGGCAAAGTTGCCCAGCACGACCCCGACCACAAAAGGCCATAGATGGTCCCAGTGGGCGTAGTAGGGATAGCGGATAAAGAAAATGGTGAAAATCGGAATGGCCGCCGCTTCGACTACGGATATCAAGATAAGATTGCCCAGCATCTTAGCGACGTAGATGATGGATCTGTCGATCGGGCTCAACAACAACCCGTCGAAACAACCCTCATCTTTCTCATGGACAAATGAACGGTTGAGGCCGAGAAACGACATAAAGATAAAGGCCAGCCAGAGAAGACCGCCGCCAAAAGTCGTCAAGTCGTTTTTGTCGGCCATAAAGGCGGCGTCAAAAACAAGCATCGTCAGCAGGACAAAGATGAACATCGATAGGATCATCTCTTTGGTCCGCAGCTCAAGCAGGATGTCTTTCTTTAAGATAACCCAGAGTTGCCGCAACGGCAGCATTACATCTCACCCCTAACGGACCGGCGGTAGACTTGTTGAAACTCATCGACATCGATATCTTTTTTATCCTCGTGAAAGATTATCCGTCCGGCCTCGATGATCATAGCGTCGCTGCAAAGCGACAACCCCTTGTCGAGATTGTGGGAGACCATAACGAAAGTATGATCGGCGCGGATCGAATCGATCAGGCCGTCAAGGATATCGACGGCATGAGGGTCGAGGCCGCTGTATGGTTCATCTAAAAACAATATCGACGGTTGGTGCATGAGCGCCCGGGCGATAGCCAGGCGTTGCTGCATCCCCTTGGAAAACGTGCGCACCAGGTCGTGACGGCGGTGCGTTAATTCGACTTGGTCCAACAGAAACTCGGCCCGCTCTTTGAGACCGGCGACGCCGTAAAGCGTCCCGTAGAACTCGAGGTTTTCGTAAGCGGTTAGGTCAAGGTAGAGCAATGGGCTGTGAGAGATAAGGCCGATCCGCTTACGGATTTGAGTCGGATCCTGACCGAGTACGGCCCCGGCAATCGTGACCTGGCCATCGGTCGGCCGCTCCAGCGTCGACAATATCTTGACCAATGTAGTCTTGCCGGCGCCGTTGGGGCCGAAGATGCTTAAGAAAGCGCCTTTCTTAACGGAGAAATTGATCTGCTTTAAGACCTGGCGCCGGCCGAAATATTTATTTAGGTTATTTACTTCTATCTCACGCATATATCCGCCAATTATAGCTTGCCGCGCCCGGCGCGCAATACCGCCGCCTCCTGCCGCGTCCATGCCTACCTTTACCTTAAAGGCGACAGCTTGCCCAAGAAAACCAAAATGTCCGTATAGCGACCCGCGACGGTCAAGATGCCGAAAACAATTAAAAAGATGCCGCTGAACAGGCTAAACGTCCGCGCGTATCTTTGCGCGGCTTTTAACCGGTCGACAACCGTCGTGACGGCAAAGGCGGTGATCATAAACGGGATAGCCAGACCAAGAGAGAAAAGCGCCAGCGACAAGGCGCCCTGGGTCTGGGACCCTCGAACCCCGGCGTAGACCAAGACCGAGGTCAACAAGCCGCCGAAGCAGTGCGAACAGATAACCGCAAAGACAATACCGACACCAAAGGCGCCCGCGCCCGCCGGGGCCGACCCCGGATTTAACGACAATCGCTTGACCAAAGCAAACGGATCGACCGGCAACCACTTAAACAGCCCGGCGAAGCGCAAGCCGAGCAAAATGATAATAACGCCGCCAACCTGATTAAGCGTGGTTTGATAAACGCTTAGGAAATGCCCCACATAACCGGCGGCCGCCCCGGCCGCTATATATACGAGGGCAAACCCGGCGACAAAGAAGGCCGTGTTGACAACAACCTCACGCTGGATAAGCCGGGCTTCCTTGGCCAACAATTCATCGACAGTCAGTCCGGTGATTAAGCTAAGATAGATCGTGACCATCGGAACGATACAGGGAGACAAAAAAGCTAATATGCCGGCAAAAAACGGAAAGGCCAGCGACATCGCGCTTAACCTACTTTTCAGCCGCTGGCAGCGGCAGCTCCCAGACCAGATCGCGCCGCGCAATATCGGCGACACCTTTGACAGTCAACGTCAGAGAGCCTTCGCCCTGTGTTATGTCCTTGCCGCCGGCGCCGGCGCGTTTAAACTTAAGGTAACCGCTACGGTGATGTCCCGCCTCATCTTGAACGCTTTGCCAGCGGCCCTCCGGCTTATGTTCGTTGCCGCCGGCGTCTTTAAGCACCGTTATTTCTTCGATCTTATAGCCGGCTAGATCGACCATGTGGGTATTCATGGCGACTAAAAACGCTACTTCGTTTTGAGGGTTGTAGTCGGGTTTAGTCAGCGATGGATCTTCCTCGAGCACTTCGCCCGTGATGAAAGTGGCGGAGATGTTGACGTTGCCCTCGCCCTTGTCGGACCTGGTCAGTTTCGCGCTTGCACCGCCTTGAGGCGTGGCCGCGTTCGGCAACGGCGCCGCCGGCTCGCCGTTTCCCGGGGGTTGGGCCTGGTCGAGCGTCTGATTCTGCCGCCCGCCAATGCTTAATGCCACCCAGGACGCGGCCAGCACTGTAATGAGAATTACGATGAGGACTGTGGTTTTGTTCATGACTTGATTAGGTCTCTAGATTCCTGCTCGCGTTTACCCCGTACTTGATACGGGGCAGGAATGACATAACATAGACGCTGTACGACATTTCCGGGGCACTGGATGCCTGCATTAAGCCAACCGGGAGCCGCAACTTTGGCAGAACCGATCGCCCGGCTGAGGCTTAAAACCACAGGCTCCGCAGACAGACGGAGCCGTTTTCTTGCGTTTGGCCGACTTCTTGGCGCTCTTAACGCCGGATTCCGTCTCATCTATCTCTTTGAGCACGTCGGCAGCTTCGGTCGAGAATTTTTCGCGCAAGGCCTCATAATCTCCGTCCGACAGTTTGCCGGTGGAAAAATCAAATTCCAAATCTTTCAGGGCTGTGTATATGGAGTCTTTGCGCGATAAGAGATGTTGCATAGGCGACTCTTCATATTCATCATTAAGGATGTTTTCCGGTTTGGCCCGGAGCAACGGTTGAGCGACAAACACCCCGATGCCCATTAAGATGGCCGCCATTAATATCAGTGAGAAGAGTTCGTTTCCAGACACATTACCACCCAAATTCTTTCAATTCTTCGTTAACGCGATCGCTGTATTTCTTATCGACAGCCGGCCCGACCTTATGGTCGCCGCCGGCGCCGCCGTCATCTTCATCCCCGCGCCGGCCGGCCCACCGGCGTATCGCCAGCTCAATCGCGACCCCGCCGATGATCACAACCGCGAACGGCGTGATCCAGGCCACCCAATTAAACCCGGTTTTTTCCGGCGCCGCCAGCAGCGCCTCTGAAAAGTTTACCTTCATATACTGGACTATCTGTTCTTTGCCCATACCTTGGTCGATCTTGTCCTTGATGAAACCGCGAAGTTCCTTGGCACAGGACATTTCGCAGGAAGCCAGCCCCTGGTTACAACCGCAGTTGCAGATAAATTCACCGGCCACATCGTTCACCTCAAGGGCCATCGCCGTGGTCGTCAACGCTTGCAGCAGCAAGATAGTCGCAATCATGACGACAAAGACTTTACGCTTCAATTGGAACCTCCCGAGCGTATATCAGCGCTAAGCGCTTCTTCTCCCCTTCGTCAGGCCAGAAGACAATAATGGTGCCGAAAGTCATAACAAAGCCGGCTATCCACATCCAGCGCATCAGGGGGTTGATCATAACCTTAAAGCCGGCGGCCTGCTTACCTGTCTCGTCAGGCGAAAAGATAAAGTAAACATCTTCTTTCATGCTCGAGCGCACAGCCACGCGCGTCCACGGCTGTTTGTCTTCGCCGCCGCCTCCGGTTTGCTCGAAAAACTCCTTGCGCGGCGTAACCGTGCCCACCGGCTTGCCGGTAAGTCTGTCGTATAGTGTCATGTCGGCGGCGATCGTTATTTTCTTGGCTCCCGGATATTGATACATCCGCTCAAAGACAATCTTGTAGTTGCCGATATTTAATGATTGGCCGGGGGTCAGGGTCTCTTCCACCTGCTGTTTAAACGGCCCACCGACAAAAGCTAGAAATATCATGGCCGCGCCGATATGGATGATGTAGCCTCCATAGCGGCGTTTGTTCCTCCAAATCAAGTTGATGAAAGCTGTTAGATAGCCTTCGCCCGTCATCCTGTGGCGCGCGGCGGCGCCCCGGTAGAACTCGATGATAATAGTCATTAGGACAAAGATTATCAGTACCGCTGTGAGCAGCGCCCCGATCGGCCGCCTCATCCCCATAGCCACCAGAACGGCGCCGCCGGCAAAGCTGACAAGCAACGGAAAGAGGAAGTTGCGCTGTAAGTTATCGAGAGACGCCTTGCGCCAGGCGATCATCGGGCAAAGACCCAATAGAAACAATAGCGCGATGCCGAGCGGCGCCGCGACCTGATCGTAAAAAGGCGCCCCGACCGTGACTTTGACGCCACGCACGGCTTCGGAAATAAACGGGAATATCGTCCCCCATAAGGTCATGAAAGCGATGCCCAACAGGATCAAGTTATTAAAGAGAAACGTGCTCTCACGCGAGACTATTGAATCGAGTTCGTTCTCGGTTTTCAATTGCGGCAGCCGGTAGACGATCAGCCCGAAACCAAAAGCCAGCGTGGCCATGAAGAGAAAGAACAGATACGGCCCGAGGCCGGAATTGGAAAATGTATGGACAGAGTTGATAATGCCCGACCTGGTGATAAGCGTACCCATGATCGTCATGGAGAACGTCAAAACAATCAATGAGACGTTCCATATCTTAAGCATCCCTTTCTTTTCCTGGATCATTATCGAGTGCAAGTAGGCGGTCCCTATCAGCCAAGGTATGAACGAGGAGTTCTCCACCGGGTCCCAACCCCAATAACCGCCCCAACCCAGGGTGTAATAAGCCCACCAGGCGCCGACGAGATTGCCGATCGTCAAGAAAAACCAAGCGAAAAGCGTCCACCGGCGGGTGCTCCGTATCCAAACATCACTCAACCGGCCGGAAAGAAGCGCCGCCATCGCGAACGCGAAGGGGACCCCGAAGCCCACATAGCCGAGGTAGGTCGTCGGCGGATGGAGATACATCCCCGGGTTCTCAAGCATCGGGTTCAGCCCCTGCCCATCGGCGGGGACAAACGGCAGTTTTTCAAACGGGTTCGCCATTAAGATGATCAGCGTCGTGAAGAAGAAGGTAAAAGAAGACAAGATGGCCGTTACCCACGGCATAAGGTCCCGATTCTTATGTTGGTTTTGGATAACGACAATAGTTGTAAAGACGCCCAGAAAAACCGCCCACATCAAAAGAGACCCCTGGTTGCCGGCCCAGAACCCGGATATTAAATAGACGGTTCCTAAAGCGCGATCGGAATAGTCGGCGACATATTTTAGCGAGAAGTCATGGCTTAAAAAAGCGTTCAATATTGTGGCGGCGGATAAGACCAACAAGCCCCCGACAGCTATCGCCGCCCGCTCGCCGCTGGCGATAATAGCTTTTCGGCCAACCAACTTGCCGTAGATAGACATACCGACGGCGTACGCGGAGATCGCCGCGGCTGAAAGAAGCGAAAAATAGCCGATTGTCGTCATATTAAGAAAAAACCGCCTTTCCTATTGGCTGACCGGCGCCGCGCGTCCCGCCTTCTTGTCGGCCGCGCCCTTCTTAGCCATTTCTTTCTCTTTCTGCTGCGACGCCTCGTATTTGGACGGGCATTTAGCCATGACCGTATCGGCGGTAAAGACGCCGTCCTTGCTTAAAATGCCGTCGGAGATGGCCATAACGCCTTCCTTGAAAGTGTCCGGGACGATGCCTTTATATTTGACCAGAAGACGGTTTTCCGGCGTCGTCTTGACCATGGCCACCGGCACGATCTTATCTTCCCGGCCGTCCGTGACCATAAATTCCCACTTGCGGGTGGCGGCGCTACCTTTGACTGTCTTGTTGATAACGATGCCGCCGACACGCACCCGTTCACCATAGACAGCTTTACCGTCGGCACGGGCTTTAGCCAATATCTCGCTCGGCTTCATATAGTATGTGACCGTACTCTTCATAGATGAGTAGACCAAAGCGCCGATGCCGCCGATAATGACTACCAAGGCTATTAGCAGCTTTACTTTCTTCTTATTCATGGCCCTCTAACTCCTTAAATCGACGACGCCCTAACGAAAGAGCGCGCCTTCTATTTTTAAGCCCCGGAACAGCGCTCCAACGGCTTTCTCAGACAAGTAATTGTCCGGACACCGGACTAAGACAGTCTGAGCCTTAAGCTTGCCGGCCTCGATCGACCCTTCAACTATAACCTGGCTGTCGCCGACGAGCGATTCCGGGGCTATGCCTGGATAGACAACCGGCAGAACCGCCTTTTCGCCCTCCGCTCTAATCTTAAAGATCATCTGGTTGTTGGCCTGGTCCCAGTTGAGCGTCCGGTTGACGATCTTTCCCGCCACCCTGACCGGCTGCCCGGCCACAACACCTTGGCTTTGCAGCTCCGCCGGGGTTACCCAGTAATTGGCCGGGCTGCCCCTCAAGACGATTACCAACAATCCCATTATGGCGATGACCACGACCGCGCCGGCGATTATCTTCTTGCGCTTAGAGCTCACTAGCTACCTATACCACCTCTGAGCCGCATGCGGAGCAGAACTTATTTCCCGGCTCAATGTCGCTGCCGCACTGGCCGCAGAATTTAGCTTTGGCCGTCTTCCCCTGCGTTTTTGTCAGCTTAGCGCCCTTAGGCTTGGGCCGACCGCTCGGCTTTACCGCCGGAGCTGCCTCAACCGCCACTTTAGACCGCCAGTATGCCGCCAATACGCCGGCGACAAAGAGCAAGACAAACAGGAATATAAAGATGCGGATGTTGGTCGGGTTACCTGGCTGCGCCGTCCCGTTGCCTGTCGCCGGCGGAGCAACCTCTTTTTTCACCTCGGGCTGCGGATCGGTCTTGGTGTAACTGACGTTAAAGGTCAATACCTGGTCTGGTTTGACGTCGGTAAAAGTATATGTGTACCACTTAAAGCCCTCTTGGTCCTGGGAGAGGTTTGTGGACACCGGATCGACCTTGAAATCGGTCGCCTTTTTACCCTGCTGCACCTGGACATCGAGTTTCTTGATGGGGTATGGGGATTTGAATTCGTAGACAAAGCTCTTCTTGCCGGCTTTTACATCTTTAAACGGGTCCCAGTAATATTCTAAGAAAAGATTGCGGGCCGTATCTACCGAGTAAGTCAGCGACTGCCAGTCATCGCCGGCGTCCGCCGTGTCGTAGACCTTGCACCGGTGCCCCTCGCCCTTGGGAACCTCGCAGGCCATGCCAACCTCTATATTCGTCGTCTTCTTGGAAATAAAAAATTCGACTTTTAACGGTAGTTTGGTATCGTTGCTCAAAACCGATTCCAAGACCGCCAGCACCCGCGGGTCGTCGTATTCCGGCTGGACGCGGATGCTCATGCTGTCGATCTTGGCGTTCCCGGCCCCCGGAGCGGCCGGCGCCGGAAGCGGCGCGATGAACGTCAAAAGAGTCAGGGTCAAGACCGCCGTCATTAATCGTTTCACTATTCTACTCACCTCTTAAACTCCTTCCGCCTTCTATGGCCACGAAAAGGATTCTTGCAATTTTACTTACGGACCGCGTCTTTGGCAAGTTTACCGTCACAATCACAACTGTTTACGCGGTTTCCATGACTCAAGATATCCCTTTGGTATTAAAACCTTGTTGCCTTTGACGGCAACCTTTATCTCATCCGGCGGAAACGGCATGCAGGCGCCGGACCACGCCAGTAAGCTTTCGAGATCCCATTTTGTGCCGCAGATGTTACATGTGAGACTTCCATCGCTCTCAGTATGAAAGGTCGTCGACCGGCAAGGCTCGCAATAGCTGACCCCCACCATCAGCTTGCCTGAAGGAACGATCAACGCCAATACCGGCAGCACGGGCTTGCCGGCGAAATTCCTTTGGCGAACGTTTATTTTGAGAGAATGGAATTCGAACCGGACAAATTTATTCTTCTTGATATCCGCTAAGGAAAGGACGACGCTGTCGCCTTCCGTCTTATAACTGATACGCTTCATGTCGACGCGCGCCTGGGTGTAATCGACGGGGTCGGATACCGCTATCCGGGGCACTTGCTTCGGCGGCTTCACTTGCCGGGTGTCGGAACTGCCGCTGCGGGAGAGGAAAAACCCGCCCACAACCATCGTGCCGATGAGCAAGATGATCAAAAGCGAAGTTGAGCTCAACTTCGCTTTCTTTTGCATGAACTTGTCTTTTTTTTCTTGAAGTCTCTCTATGTTGGTTTCAGTCGTCGCCATTATTTCTCCTGACATAAAACACCCCTACCGGGCGTATTCAGATAAACAGCCCACCAGGGGGTGAAGAAAGCGATTTATGTAGCACATTTCTGCCTACCTGAACAAGTTGGATGTTAGCAGAGACGGGGTAAATAATCAATACTT
>JAUXSL010000109.1 GCA_030679975.1 Actinomycetota bacterium | reverse complement strand
CTGTATCGGCACCGGCTGGAAACATCCGGTCGACCGGCGCCCCCCGGTGTTCATTAAGCAAAGTGTCGGAGGCTTTACCCGAGATTTCCTGCAAGCCCAACCGGACCTGCCAGAGAAATTCTTCGGCCTCGGCCAGGGTCTCCTGATCCGCTTGCGCGAGCGGCGCTTCGACCCCGGCGGCAACCAAGGCTTTGACTATCCATGAGACCGTCTGTATATCGCGCAGGCCGCCCCGGCCCTCTTTTATGTTAGCCTCGAGCAAACGCCCGGCGTGGCCGAACCGGCGCCGCCGGGCTTCGGCTGCCGAGGTTACCGTTTTAATAAACGGCCGGCCGCCTCGCTTTCCGACGGCGGCTCTCATCTTTAGGACAAAGGCGTCAAAAACCTCCCGGTCGCCGCCTAAGAACCGGGCATCGAGACCGGATGTCAGCCAGTGGATATCGGAGGCGGCTGAGACCGCCTCGCGGATGGTCCGGACAGTATGGCTTACCTTAAGTTGAGCGTCCCAGAGCGGATAGAACAATTCTTGGGTGAGGGTTTTAACCCGGCCCGGTTTCAGGCCCGTGTGGAGCAGAGCCAGGTCGACATCGGAATATGGGGCCAAACGGCGCCGGCCGTAACCGCCGACCGCCGCCAACGCCCACCCCTTCTCACCGTTGTCCGGGGTGTTTGCGACCTTGCTTAGATTAGCGACGATCAGCGCGTCAACAGCGTCGGCGCGCTCTCGCGACCGGGGGACCGAAACCGGCTCATGACTCACAGTGCGTCTTTATCCCGCTCCCCGGTCCTAATGCGGACCGCTCCTTCAGCCGGGAAGATAAATATCTTGCCGTCGCCGATCTCCCCGGTCTTGGCTGTTTCTTGAATGACGCGGACGACATCGTCAACCATTTCGTCGACGACGACTATCTCGATTTTCACTTTAGGAATGAAATCGATCTGATACTCGGCGCCGCGGTATATCTCCGTATGTCCCTTCTGCCGGCCAAACCCACGGACCTCCGTGACCGTCAGTCCCTGAATGCCGATTTCATGCAAAGCGTTTTTGACTTCGTCTAATTTGAACGGCTTGATAATCGCTTCAATCTTCTTCATGCTCTTACCCCCTCCTCACTCCTCACTTCCCCCTCGTCACTCATGCCACACATACCCGACCTCGCTATGTTGCGACAGGTCCAGACCGACATTCTCGTTCTCATCGGAGACGCGCAAGCCGATGACAGCGTCGATGACACGCAATATCACCGTCGTGGCCACGAACGAATAGATTATGGTGGCAGCCACCGCCACCGCCTGCTTGCCCAGTAAAGCCGCGTTGCCGAAAAGAAGGCCATCGGCAACGGCGCCGTTGAGGACTTTTTGTGCCAGCAAACCTGTAGCCAGAGCTCCAAGAGTCCCGCCGACAAGGTGAACACCGACGACATCCAGCGAATCATCGTAACCAAACCGCCACTTTAAAGAAACAGCGTAAAAGCAGACCGCCCCGGCTATAAACCCGAGCGCGAGCGCTGAGAGCGGGCCGATAAAACCGGCCGCGGGCGTTATCGCCACCAGCCCGGCAACGGCGCCGCTGGCAGCGCCAAGAGTCGTCGGCTTGCCTGTCTTAAGCCATTCGGCGGTCACCCAGCCCAGACAAGCCGCCGCGGCTGAGATATGAGTTGTCGCGAATGCCAAGCCGGCCAAACCCCCGGATGTCAAAGCGCTGCCGGCGTTAAACCCGAACCAGCCGAACCAAAGAATGGCCGCCCCGGTCACCGTCATCGGGATGTTGTGTGGATGCATTATCTCCGCCGCGAAGCCCTTTCGCTTGCCGATGACCAAGACCGCCGCCAAAGCCGCCGCGCCGGAACTTATATGGACGACCGTGCCGCCGGCGAAATCGAGCGCTCCGAGCGTCCGTATCCAGCCGCCGACGCCCCAGACCCAATGGGCCATCGGAGCATAGACGACCAGCGACCAGACCGCCGTAAAAACGATAAAAGCGCTGAACTTCATCCTCTCGGCGAAGGCGCCGGTTATCAAGGCCGGGGTGATGCCGGCGAACATTCCCTGGTAAGCCATGAAGACCAGGGCCGGGACAGTCGCCGCGTAGGCTTTGTCGGGCAGCTGGCCGACGCCGTTTAAGCCCAGCCACTTCAACCCGCCGATCAGCCCGAATTTATCCGGCCCGAAAGCCAGGGTATATCCGACCAGGACCCAGAGGACCGTAACCAGAGCCAGGGCGAAAAAGCTTTGCATTAGCGTACCGAGAACGTTTTTTTGCCGCACCATGCCGCCGTAGAATAACGCCAGGCCCGGCGTCATGAACATGACCAATGCGGCCGAGATCAGAAGAAAAGCGGTGTCACCAGTGTTGATTGCGCCCATAGCGCCCCCTTTCGTGCTTCCTGCATGTTAAGAGGATACTAAGGTAATGTTGCGCGAGGGTTACGGGTTTGTTAAATGTATGTTAAAAGCAGTCGGTAACGATTATCGCGCCGCCGTCATAGCCATAGTACCGGTAGCCGCTGACCTGGATGTTACCGGTAGCCGCCAGGTCAACAGCATGTTGGCAGTGGCCTTCCCGGACAAAAACGTAGAAGAAATCAACGGCCTCCGATATCCGACGCCAGTCGGCTAGATCGTCAACCGACGGTTCGGTCATACAAACCGAGGCGGCCATTATGTGCTTGTTTGTCGTCGTGGCCCGGTCGATGACGAGAATGTCAGGGTATACCTCACCGTCGGCCGTCGACAATGCCGCCAACGGATTGTCGGCATCGTTTACGTATGTTCGCCAAGCCGGTTTCTCGCCGCTCGGAAACGGAAATCGATGTCTGACGATAGCTGTTTTTATATCCATAACACTAAAAGGTTCGCTCATCTTCCCTCACATCCAGTGCTTTTATCTCCACTAATAAAATTATAGTCACCAACCGCTAGTTTGCAAGCCGATAATCGCGTATACGCCACTCTGATATAATTTCCCTGTGAAATCCGATAAAACAAATATAGTAGCCACCAACCGCAAGGCTTACCATGATTTCCACGTTGACGAGACCTTTGAGGCCGGCATGGTATTGCTCGGCACCGAGGTAAAATCCTTGCGGGGGCATAACGTCAATTTGAAAGACAGCTACGCCAGGGTTAAAAATAACGAGGTTTTCCTATATAATATGCATATAAGCCCTTACGAAAAGGGCCCGGTGGCGGCTCATGAGCCGGAGCGCACGCGCAAGTTGCTGCTCCACAAGGCAGAGATCCGCCGCCTTATCGGCAAGACAAAGGAGCGTGGTTTCACGCTCGTGCCGCTGAAACTGTACTTTAGCGGCAACCGAGCCAAGGTCGAGATAGGTTTGGCCCGGGGCAAGTTGCTCCATGACAAAAGAAGAGCGATAGCGGAAAAAGAAGCCAAACGCGATGTCCAGCGCGCCTTTCGGGAAAAACAGAAGTAAAGTGGACGAGATGCATGATAAGATAGATAAATCGTGGCTGCAAATCGTCAGATACAAGGCAGACGCAGGCTGAGGCGAAGGAGCGTACAACAGGTACGTGACTAAGCCGAAGCCAAGGATAACGCGGTAGATGATGATTTCCAACCTCGATTTGGGGGCGTCAGGTCTCGACAGGGGACATTTAGCCCAAGTGGCGAGCCGAGGTTCCGATCACCTCGTTAATCAATCGGACGCGAAAACAAACGCGAACGATAACCTAGCACTAGCCGCATAAAAATAAGCCGGCTACGTCACCCGAGTCAGGTCCGCGGACCCGGAAGTGGCGTCGCTAAGCGGACTACCGACCAGCCTATGCCTGTAAGCAAGGTCGGGAAACATACAGGCTGGCCGGCTATCAAGGTTTGCCTTTGGACCCTTAAGCCGGTGAGATTCAACCAATAGGCTACGCTCGTAGAAGCTTTGGTGAGATGCTCTTGGACGCGAGTTCAATTCTCGCCGCCTCCACCATAAGAGATTTGGTGTCTCTTTTGACGAGCCCGCGGCTTCGCCGCGGGCTCGATTATTAGCGCGCGCAATATAAGACCAGGAGTTCTTTAGCTCG
>JAUXSL010000103.1 GCA_030679975.1 Actinomycetota bacterium | reverse complement strand
GACACGGGCGGGTCGGTCGACACGATCGAATTTAACAGGTCGAAAAAGAAGTACACCCCCAGCCAGCTTAAGGCCATCAGATCGGCCTACGAGATGATCGTGGCGGGTTTTAGGTGGCGGGACTGGCGTTTGGTCGGAATGGCTTCAACCTTAAGCGCCCGGGTCAATCAAGAGATCCTGCCAAAACCCGCGCTGGAAGAGTTGATAGAAATAGCCGCGTCCGTCGGTGGTTACGGGGTCGTCGTCGCCCACAGCGGGACGGTCGCGGGCATCCTGCACGATCGCCGGGACGCGCGTGTGACCGGAGCGATAGTGGATATGGGAGTGACGCCGCCGGCAACAGCCACAATCATCAACGGCGGGTGGCGACTATGCCTCTCTTAAGCGCGGCGGAACGTCGATTATTCAGCCAGCCGCACGGCGGTAATATCCAGACGATCGCCCACTTTTTAGGTATGGCGCCCGAAGATTTCATCGACTTTAGCGCGAACATCAACCCTTTCGGCCCGCCGCCGGAGATAATTTCCGCCCTCAGAGCGTCAGCCGGGTCGATCCAAAATTACCCGGAACTTAATGCCGGCGCCTTTGTCGACGCTCTCGCCGCGCGACTGGCTCTCACACCTGAATGTCTGGCGCCCGGGAACGGTTCGGCCGAACTTTTGTACTGGCTGGCAGCTTGGATCAAGCCGCGGCGGGTCTTGATAGTTGAACCAAGCTTCGCTGATTATCGCCGGGCGGCGGCGGCAAACGGGTGTGAAATAGTCCCGCTCGGCCTGGAAGAGGAAAACGGCTTCGAACTCGATTGGGCCAGTTTTGAACAGTCGCTCGACGCGATCGACCTCGTCATCGTCGGCCGCCCGAACAACCCGACCGGAAATTTATTTGACGCCGGCGGACTAAGCGATATCGCCGCGCGCCATCGGAGGACGATTTTTATCGTCGACGAGGCTTTCATCGATTTTGTCGACGGCGTTCAGCCGGCGGTTCCGACAATGACCGCCGGAGCCAATCTGATTATTTTACGTTCATTGACGAAAATCTACGCGATCCCGGGTCTCCGCCTCGGCTACCTGGTCGCGGCCGGCAATATGGCGCGTCGATTAAACGCCGCCCGGCCGCCGTGGCCGCTCGGGGCCGGACAGATCGCGGCGGGCGTGGCCGCGTTGCGGCTCGATGGTTTTATCGAATCCAGCCGCGAGCGGCTGGCCGTTGAGCGCCGTTGGCTCCTGAGCGAACTGCGCGCTTTTACTAACCTCAGACCCTTTGAAGGCACCGCAAATTTTATCTTGATCAAGATACTGGAACCAAAGATCGATAGCGCCTGCTTGACCATGGCTTTGGCCAAGCGCGGCATCTATGTCCGCGACTGCGCTTCTTTTAACGGGCTTAGTGATAGCTATGTTCGCATTGCCGTCAGGAGACGCGAAGACAACAAACAACTAGTCCGTATATTAAAGGAGATACTATGAGTGATTTGACGGAATTGGCGGCCGCCATCGGCGACCTTGACGCGGAAGCCATGAGCGCCGCCCAGACACGACAAGATCAATTGACTAAGCCGGCCGGCAGTCTTGGCGTCCTTGAACAAATTTCTATCAGGCTCGCCGGCATCGAGCGGCGGACCTTGCCTGAGATCGGCGATAAAGTCGTCGTGGTCATGGCGGCCGATCACGGCATAGTTGAAGAGGGGACAAGCGCCTTTCCCTCCGAGGTGACGGCGCAGATGGTCTACAATTTCGTCCGGGGCGGAGCCGCCATAAATGTTCTCGCCCGTCACCAGGGCGTGCGCGTGATAGTCGTCGACATCGGCGTTAAAGAGAATATAGACTGCGAGAACGTCCTTGTCCGGAAGATCAGACAAGGGACCGCGAACATGGCGAAAGGCCCGGCCATGTCCCGGGACGAAGCCGAAAGAGCCGTCATGACCGGCGCGGAAATAGCCGGGGAAGCGATAGACGCCGGCGCCTCGATCATAGCCACCGGCGAGATGGGCATCGGCAATACCAGCGCCAGCAGCGCTATAATCTCAGTCCTCGGCGGTCTGCCGATCGAGTCGGTCGTGGGACGGGGGACCGGCATCGATGACGATGGTTTGGATAACAAAGTAAGGGTCCTTAACGAAGCGGTGCGGATCAATAGGCCGGATAAAGAAGATGCGATCGATGTCTTAGCCAAGGTCGGCGGGTTGGAGATAGCCGGCTTGGCCGGTGTTATCCTCGGTTGCGCGGCCAGGCGCGTCCCGGTCGTGATCGACGGTTTTATTTCCGCGGCCGCCGCCCTGGTCGCTTCAAAGTTGGCGCCTAAATCGGTCCATTATATGATAGCCTCCCATCTTTCCGCCGAGCCCGGCGCGCGTCACGCTCTGGCTGAGATCGGGCTGACGCCCATTCTCCATATGGATATGCGTCTTGGCGAAGGGACAGGGGCGGTGCTGGCCATGAACATAATCGAGGCTTCGACTAAGATCCTTAAAGAGATGGCGACGTTTGCTGAGGCGGGCGTGGCCGGGGTGGAAACTGTTGCCGAAACAACTTAAGCTCTTTCTCGGCTCTGTCGGCTTCTTGTCGATCATCCCGACGGGCACGAGCGGGAAGTTGACCAAACCGGAGCTGGGCCGGTCGGCCGCGTATTTTCCGGCGGCCGGGCTTGTCATCGGCATTATCGGGATGACTCTGGCGCTGGCGCTGGATAAAATCTTGCCGTCGCCGGCGACCAACGCTTTGCTGATTCTGTACTTAGTTGTTATCAGCGGCGGTCTCCACCTCGATGCTTTAGCCGATACGGTCGACGGTTTTATCGGCGGCCGGACGCGCAAACAAAGGTTGGCTATCATGCGTGAAGGGGCCAGCGGCCCGATCGGGGTGGCGGCGGTGACTCTGACGCTGTTGCTGGAATTCACGTTCCTAAACAGCTTAACCGGTCCGCCGAGGCTTCTGGCTATTTTAACCGTGCCGGCCCTGGCGAGATGGCCGATGGTCTGGCTGGCCTGGCGCTTGCCGGCGGTACGGCGAAGCGGTCTCGGCTTCATCTTTGCCGGCCAGGTCAGAAAGATCGATGTTGTCGGGTCGAGCCTTGTGGCCGGCTTGATCTGCGTCTACCTGTCTTTGTTGCTTGGTCCATTGAATCTGATAATTCTCCCGGTTTTGCTCTTGGCCGCGGTCGTCGGGACTGGGGTCAACAAGAAGCTTATCGGCGGGGTCACCGGCGATACTCTGGGCGCCATGGTAGAAATATCCGAGATAATATTGTTTCTGGCAATCGGTATGATCGGTTATTATGCTTAAAGTAACGTTAGCGCGCCATGCGGAAACGATCTGGAACGAACAGCTCCGATATATCGGACGCACCGATTTAGACCTCTCGCCGCTGGGCCGAAACAACGCCGAGCTGCTTGCGGACCATTTTAGGGACGTTCGACTGGACGCCGTCTATGCGAGCGATATGAAACGGGCCGGGCAAACCGCCGGGGCGGTCGCTCAAACCCATGGCTTGCCCGTTCAGCGCGAGCCGCTGCTCAATGAGATAGATTTCGGCGCTTGGGAAGGGCTCACGCATAAAGAGATCGCCGCGGCCTACCCCGGCACAGTGGAAAAATGGCTGGCCGACCCCTTTACCGTCGATATCCCCGGCGGCGAGCCCTGGCCGGTTTTCGCCGATCGCGTCCGGCGAGGCTGGGAAAACATAACACGGTCCGCTCGGGGCCACATCCTGATCGTCACGCACGCCGGCTGCATTAAGGCGATCCTCGGTCGCATCATGGAACTGGACGGCGCCATGTGGTGGAACGTCTACCAGGACAAAGGGGCGCTCAACCACATTGTCGTAGATCGCGGGTCCGCGCGAATAATCAGAATCAATGATATCGACTATCGACGGACCAAGATCCCAGGCGGTGAGAGAGAGCCCTATGCGATCGAGCGCTGCGACATCGAGGGCGCGCCCAAAATACATTTTGTCATCAGAAAAGCAGCCGTCGCGTACGCGCCGATAATGGGGCCGGGCTTTGACGCGGAAAAATATATGTCCCCGGCGGAGCTGGAGGCGGAGATGGGCCGAATGACGTTCTATGCCGCCGTCAACGGCGGACTTGTCGTCGGCGTCATGGGCCTCGAGCTGGTTGAAAATAATGTAGCTTTAGTACGTCATGCATACGTACTGCCGGCCTGCCAGCGACTGGGACTTGGCGGACGCCTCTTGAGCCGCGTTGAGGCCGAGGCTAGAAGTCCGGAATTGGATAACGCAGCAGATGGGGTTTTGGGCCGCGTTTCTAGGCTGTTGGTCGGCACTTACGCCGACAATGCCGGGGCGACCGCTTTTTATAAAAAGCACGGTTTCAAGAGCAGCGCCGACCCCCAAGCATTACTGGCTAAATATTGGGACATCCCGCGGGATCAGGCGTCTCGCTCGATCGTTCTTGAAAAGGACTTAGGGGCATAACTGACATCCCTGCGCTGGGCTGATAGAATGGGCGCATGGCCCTTGATGAACTGGAAAAAAACCTGGACAAGGTAGAGACCACCTTTAATGAGACGACGGTCCGACTGGAATCGCTGGCGAGGTCTTTGATGAGCCCGCCTTCACTTTTCCTATCACGACTGCTGTTGAGCTCGATGGCGCTCGGCGACAAACTTCCCGATGATAAAGCTGTCTGCTCCGGCCGGGCTCTGGAATTTCTCGACCAAGCCCTCGCGCTTGGCGCTTCGGCCTCGTCCGAAACAGGCTACGATGAAGAGAAGCTGCTTGTCACCGATTATCTTTACGGCCAGGCGATAGATCAGGTCGTAGGCGCCGGCGAAACCCGCATAATCGATATTTTAGCCGGGGCGATAACCGGATTCGCCGTGGATAGGGTGTCGGAGCCGGACATCGCTTACCGCACGCGCTTGATCGTCGCAGCTCTGGAGATCGCCTTGCTGCTTGGCGAATATGACGACGCAACGGCGACCGCGATGCGCGCGGCGCAGGCGGCGGCGGCGCGCGGCCTGGTCGATTGGCCGACGTTTATTGATCGATCGACGAGCACGGCGGCGAAAAACTGATGCGCATGCCGCCCGTTAAGAAACCGGTTTCAAAACAGGTGGTCGATTCATTGAATCGGTTCGAAGAGAGCTTTCTGACCGTCCTGGACGAGGTCGCCCCGGAAATATCCGAACCCAGCCTGACGGCGATAAAGGCCGGCGGGAAAAGGCTGCGCCCGGCGCTCGTTATCATCGCCGCCGGATTGGGCGCCGATATCGATGAGGCCGGGCTGCGGAACGCCTGCGCCGCTGTCGAGTTGGTCCATTTGGCCTCCCTTGTCCATGACGATGTCTTAGACGGAGCCGACACCCGGCGCGGCGTCAGCACTATCAACGCGAACTACGGTCACCGCCGGGCCATCCTTATCGGCGATTACCTTTTTGGGACGGCCTTTCGCCTCCTAGCCGGCTGTGACGATAACCGGCTCATCGCGCCGCTGGCGGAAGCTTCAGTCCTTCTTAGCCAGGGCGAGTTGCAGCAACGACAAGCTCTGCGCCGCCTCGACCAGACCATAGAAGATTACTTGACCCGCATATATACAAAAACAGCCGCTTTGTTCGTCGCCTCATGTTTAATGGGGGCGCGATTAGCCGGTGTGAGCGAGCCGGTCGCCGAGGCGCTGCGCGATTACGCCGAGGGACTCGGCATCGCTTTCCAGATATACGACGATATCCTCGATTTTACCGGCAACGAGAAAGCGCTTGGCAAGCCGGTCGGCAGCGATATAAGAGAGGGGACGGTCACTTTGCCGATGATTTATGGCCTTCGCCTGGACGGAAACGGCGCTTTAGCCGAAGCGATTCTGGACCCGCGAGACGAAGCCGTGTGTAACGCCGTGGAGCACGTCATCGCCTGCGGCGCCATCGACCAGGCAAAAGCACTGGCCACAGAGTATGTGGACAAGGCGATGGCGGCCGCGAACGCCCTGCCTGACGGCGCGTCCAAGAAAGACCTGCTGGCGCTTGGCAAATTTGTTATCGACCGCTATCATTGACCGCTATGGCAGAAAAACTACTGACCGCTAAATGGGTATTACCGATATCGAGGGCGCCGCTTAAAGATGCCGGCGTCGTAGTTAATAATGACAAAATAACGGCGGTCGGCCCCGCCGATAAGCTGGCGGCGGCTTTCCCGGGCGCACAACGGCAAGATTTCGGGCGAGCCGTGATTTTGCCCGGTTTTGTCGACCTTCACACGCATCTCGAATTCAGCGGCATGCGCGGTGTCTGCGACGACCTTCCTTACTCACAATGGAAAATCCAGCTAACAAAGAAATCAGCCCGCCTGGAGCCCGAAGATTGGTTGGCGTTCGCCAGACTTGGGGCGATCGAAGCGGCTCAATCAGGGATCACCACCATAGCCGATATCACCGATTCCGGGGCAAGCCTGACCGCGGCTTTAGAGCTGGGGCTCAGAGGGATGGTCTATTACGAGATAACGGGAATGGACCACAACCGGGTCAGCCAGACCATCGACGCCGCCAAACGCAATATCGCCGCTTGGCAGGATAAGGCCGCCGGATCCAGGGTAAAGATCGGTGTTGGCCCTCATTCGACTTACTCAGTCTGTGCGCCGTTGATCAAGGCGACGTCGGACTGGGCTTTGGCTGACGGCCTCAAGGTCTGCGTCCACCTGGCCGGGTCTAAGGACGAATATGATTTTGTAAAATACGGCTCTTCGCCTTTGGCGGGCGCCTACCGCGACCTGATGGGTTGGGGGAATCTGCTTTGGCAACCTACCGGTGTCACGCCCGTGAAATACATGCTCCAATGGGAGATTTTCGACTGCGATGTCTTAGCCGTCCACTGTGTCCAGGTCAACGAAGACGACTTAAAGATATTGCAGGATTACGATGTCGCCGTCGCCCACTGCCCGAAGTGCAGCGCTAAGCTGGCGATGGGGATAGCCCCGCTAAGAGAGTTTCTCGACATGGGCCTGCGCGTAGGGCTGGGAACCGACAGCCCGGCCAGCAACAACACCATGGACGTCTTTGATGAAATGCGCATCGGCTTGCTTCTCCAAAGAGGGCTCAACCAGGCGACCCAAAACCTGGAAGCGGAGACTTTTGTCCACATGGCGACGATCGGCGGCGCCAAAGCTCTGGGCTTAGAAGCGGCGATCGGATCGCTTGAGCCGGAAAAGCAAGCGGATATCGTCGTCGTCGACATGTCCCACAGCCATCAGCGCCCTCTAACGGACCCTTACTCCGCTTTGGTCTACACCGCTAACCAGGAAAACGTTATTCTAACCATGGTCGGCGGCCAGACCATCTTTAGCGGGGGAGATGACACCTCCGCCTTGAACACGGAAGATATTCTCCGTCACATCGAGCCGATAAGAAGGAAATTGAGGTAATGTATGCTATAATCGCTGCAAAATCAGAGCCAGGAGGTATTTAAATTGGCAGATTCTAAAAACCCAGAGGAAGAGCCCAAGACAGGCGCCAAAGCCAAATCGGTAGCGGCTGGACAAAAATCAGTCGCGGTTGAAGAAGCCGGCGGGGCCGACCAAACTATCTCGCTCTTTTTAGCTGTGGGGTTGATCGTATCAGCCCTTGTGGTTGGATTAGTCGTCGGATATGTGGTCGCACCCAGGGGAGTAAGTAACGATCTTGGCGCGACGACGGCCCCGGCGGCCGGCACCGCGCCGGCTCTCACTCCGGAACAGCTTAAAAGCAACAAGCTCCCGCCGAGCCACCCGGCCATCCCCGGCTTAAGCACCGGCGGAGCCACGAGTCAAAGCGCGCCCGCCGCAACGACGACGGGAACACCACCCGCCGGGCAATAATTAGACAGGGACCGTTTTTTAGTTAAAAATAAGAGCTGCCTTTAGGGGGCGGCTCTTATTTATTTTACAGTCATTCTTGCCGCGACCAGGAGGAGCCGCAGTGACAAAATTAACTTGTCTTCCATTCGGCATCGGCAGTCTGCCCCACACCGATCCCGGTAAAGCGTGCGCGTGCATCTTAAACGCTTTTCCCTCCAGTCCGTTCTGGCCGGAGTTGCCCAGACGCGATTGGCGCGAATCAATGGGCGTGGAACAAGCCAGAGACTTGCCGGGCTTCCATCTGGATGAATCGGCCCAACGCGCCTACTTTGACGCGTCCGAAGACATTGCGGATGGACTCGGACGGTTCTATGAAAACTATCTGTCTCTTAATATCGCGGAATACGCGATTTCCACCGAGATAACGCCGGGCCTTGAAGTCATGGTCAACACTATCAAGCAGAGAGGAACGCGCCCGACGGTCCTTAAAGGCCAGCTAACGGGCCCTACCACGCTCGGCCTGATCCTTAAAGACGAAAATAGGAAGGCCCTGCTCTACCACGAGCAGATAATGGATGTACTGGTGAAAGCGACCGCCATGAAGGCGCGATGGATGGCTTCGGCTATGGCCCAGGTCTGCGACCAACCCGTAGTTTTCTTCGATGAACCGATGCTTCAATCGATAGGTTCCGCGGCGATCCCCATTGACAGGGATGTGGCGGTGGCCCGGCTCCGAGAATTGGTCGAAGGGGTCGACTGCTTGACCGGCGGACATTGTTGCGGCAATACGGATTGGTCGATTCTCATGGAGGCCGGCTTGGATATAATCGCGTTTGACGCTTGGCATTTTACTCATACGCTGACCCTTTACTCCGAACAATTGCGGCGGTTTATCGAGCGGGGAGGCCTTGTTGCCTGGGGAATAGTCCCGGCCTCCGTTGAAGGCGCTGAAATCAGCGCTGAAGCATTGTCGGACAGACTTGAGAACGGGCTCGTTCACGTCTCGAAAGCCTGTGATATCCCAACCGGACAACTTCTGGCTCAAAGTCTGATAACTCCCAGCTGTGGTCTGGGCAGCTTAACCGAATCCCAAGCCGAGACCATCCTGGCCAAGACAGCCGAAGTCGCGGCAATGATTGCCCCCGCTTGATATTACCGGCGTAATACGCCATGCTAGTTCATGGATATGCATTGGCAGACCTGGCTGAAAGACCGTTGGCAGCTCATAAAAGATGAAACCCGCTTTACGCGGCGGCAATTCGTTGTCGTCGGGGTCTTGTCGGTCCTCATGGTCGCCGGCGGGGTATTGACTGCCCGGCAAAGCCGCCTGAATCTCGTTGTTCCGAGCCGCCCCAAACAAGTCACCCGGGTCTCAGCGCACAAAAAGCCCCGGCAAGCCCGGACAATAACCGTATTCGTGCACGTCTCAGGCGCGGTGGCTCAACCCGGCCTGTACAGGCTTAAGCCCGGCTTGAGAACAGCGGACGCTGTAGCCGCGGCCGGCGGCGTTACCGCCGACGGCGATGTCGATGCCCTCAATTTAGCCTCGTCGATAACGGACGGCCAAAAAATATATGTCCCTCGACGCGGCGAGGCGTCAGGTAATCCCGGCGATGCCGGCATAACCGCCGGGAGCGGCGACAAGCGCGTAAATTTAAATACGGCCTCAGCCGAGGAACTCGACGGGCTCGACGGGATCGGCCCGGTATTGGCCAAACGGATAATCGATTGGCGGCTCCGCAAGGGCCGATTCACGAGCATCACGCAACTGGACGAAGTCGAAGGCATCGGCGCGAAGAAGCTTAGTCTCATCAAAGACCATGTAACTCTGGAATGAAGTGGTCTCCCTTAGCGGTCGCCGCGATCGGCCTGGTCGCCGGCATAACCTTAGAGTCAATTGTCCACCTGCCAACGGCCTGGCTGCTTGTTATTTTTATTACCGCCTTAATCGGCGCCGCACTCGTTGAGTCGTTCTACGGCGAGCCGTATCGTGCTCCAATCGTTATCTTATTATTCATAATCGCCGGCGCGTTCTTGCTCGGCGCCGGACAGTCGCGATCGTTATCCGGAACGCGGGCCAAGACCCACACCAGCCCAATCTACAAAACCATTGCTACCCAAGCCGCGCGGGCCTTACCGGCCGATAGGGCAAGGTTGTTGCTGGCCATTGTCTTTGGCGATCAAGCCGGTATCGCGCCGTTGGTGAAGAACGACTTTCTGCGGGCCGGACTCCTCCATTTATTTGCCGCGTCAGGATTTAACGTCACGCTCGCCGCCGGCTTTTTGATGCTGTTGGCCCGGGCCGCCAGGCTCCCCAAACTCTTAGCCGCGTCTTTAGCTTTGGCCAGCGTTGGCTTCTATTTCTACTTGGTCGGACCAACCCCGTCGGTATTGCGCGCGACGGTTATGTCGGCCTTATTGTATTCAGCGCTCTTTTTCGGTCGGCGGCTCGACGCGACGGCATCGACGGCAACGGCGGTACTAGTCTTACTCGCCATCGATCCGGCGAGCTTATTCGATATCGGCTGGCAGCTTTCGTTTGCCGGTCTCCTCGGTATCTTAGCTCTGGCGCCAAGGATAAGTGAATACATCAAACCCGAAGCGGGCAGGCTGGCCGCGCCCCTGGTCGTCACAGCCGGCGCTCAGATCGCGGTCGCTCCGTTTTTAGTCTACTATTTTGGCCAGGTATCCACGGTGGCTCTCATCGCGAACCCGATCGTTACGACAGCCGTCGCTTACGTCACAGGGGTCGGCTTTTTAGGCTGTATTTCCGGTTTGGCTTGGCCGGCGGCCGGCCGGCTTATTCTGGCTTCCCTGGACTGGCCGCTCCGTTTTATCAACGGCTCGGCGGGCTTTTTCGCCTCGCTGCCGGCTTCGACGCTCCAAATAGAACCGTCCGGCGCCAACACCGTCGCTTTACTGGCGCTACTGGCGATCGCCGCCGTGATAGCGATCAAACACAGACAACAGTTTGGCTTGCCGGCCCTGATAATCGTCCTGTTGTCTTTACAGGCGGTCGGCTTATGGATGGATCTGGCCGCGGGCGTCCAGCGACCAGCTCTGACCGCCAACTTTTTGGATGTCGGGGAAGGCGATGCCACATTGGTAAAATCAAGAAACGGCGCCGTCATTTTGGTGGACGGCGGACGCGATTACGCCGTACTCGACCGTGAACTGAGGCGGCGGGGCGTCCGGCATATAGACCTATTGATACTGTCGCACGCTCACGCGGACCACGTCGGTTCTCTCGACGAGTTGATGGACAAATATCCGGTCGCCCTGGTCGTCGAACCGGGATACCGGCAAGCGACGCAAAGCTACCGCGATTTTAAGCTGGCCATCACCAGACATCATGTACCGTTAAACCTAGGGCGCGCCGGCCGCGAGTATAGGGTGGGGGACGTAAGAATAGATATTTTATGGCCGACGTCTTCATTGATGGCCGGGACCGAATCGGACATTAACAACAACTCCGTGGTCGCTAAATTAAGTTATAAGAACTTCAGCCTCCTCCTTCCGGGCGACATCCAGGAGGAAGCGATTAGCGAGCTTTTAAAGCGACGCGTCGATTTAAAGGCCCAGGTGCTTAAAGTCTCACATCAGGGAAGCTCAAACGGCACGACAGCCGATCTCCTGCGACGCATACGACCTCGATATGCCGTTATTTCGGTCGGTCCGAACTCTTACGGCCATCCGCACCGGCCGACTCTGGACAAGCTGCGGCAATTCGTCCCTCGAGTACTGCGCACGGACCGCAACGGCGACGTGACCGTTAGCAGCGACGGGCAAGGCATAAGCCTGGCGACTGAAAAATCCCTCTTGCCAAAAGAGCGTCATCAATAGTAATAATGGATCATGTCCGACCGCAAAAAAGAGCTAAAATCCGTTTATTTGATTTACAGCGCCCACTCGCTACTTCTCAAGGACGCGCTCGATCGCCTAACCGCCGATGTGGGTGAGAGCGACGGTGAAGCCCTGAACGTCCGGCGGTTCGCGGCCGGTGATGCCGACATTCTCGATATCATCGCGGCCTGTCAGGCACTCTCGTTTCTGGGTGGACGCCGTCTGGTCGTCGTTAACGGCTTCTTGGGTCTCAATGAAAGCTCTCAAAAGATGCTGGCTGAATATGTCGGTGATCCAAACCCTCAAACCATCCTCGTGCTCACTGAATCGGTCGCGGGCAAGCCGGAAGAGCGCCGGCTTAAGAGCGCGGCTGTGTTTAAAGCTTGCGTCTCTTCAAAATCGGCCGGCGTCCACGAATATGCGATCAAGAGCGGCCTTCCGAGTTGGGTCGCGGCGGCTTTATCCAAGCGGAATAAAAGCGCCGGTCGGCCGATCATCGATTACATGATAACCTGGATAGGCGCTGATTTGAACCGCCTGAAATCAGAGATTGACAAGATTTGCGACGCCGCCGGAGATGGGGAGATAACCCTGGCGCTGGTCAAAGACCTTACCGTGGTCGCCAATGAGGCCGATGTTTTCGACCTGGTAAATTCCGTCATCGCCCATGATCCGGAGCTGGCCCTGACCAGACTGGCGCCCTTATTGGAAACGGACAGCGGCGATAGTCGGGTTTTTGGCTTGCTTGAACGGCAGTTCCAGCTGATCTTAAACGCCAAGACTAGAGGTCGGGGGCTAAGCGGCCAGAAGCTGGCGACGGCGCTGGGAATCAGTCCGGGCCAAGCTTTTCACCTGGAAAAACAGAGCCGGATATTTTCCCTCAAGTCGATTAAAGCCGCCCTGAAATTATTGGTCGAGGCGGATTTCACCAGAAAAAGCAGTCCTATACCTACAAGACTGGTGCTGGAAATGTTGGTTGTAGACCTTTGTGAGGTTTAGGCCAGAGAATTGTAAAGCTTCGTCAGGGCCGACTTTTTATTGGCGGCGTTATTGACGTGAATGACACCTTTGGAGACCGCTGAATCGAGCGCCTTGACCGCTTGGGCCAAAGCTTCTTTGGTCGCGTCTTTGTCGCCCGCGGCGGCGGACGTCCGGACCTTGTTGATATAAGTTTTCAGCGCCGAGCGCACCGGTTTGTTCCGCTCGGTCTGACGCTCGGAGGTTCTGATTCTCTTGATCTGCGATTTAATATTTGCCAATTTCGTTTCTCCTGCTTAAGAACATCGGAATGTTATCACACTTGTTGAAGCCGGCGCAAGCATACCTTGCCGCTATGCTATCATATCTTCCTATAAGCGGGTTTAGTAAACAGCGGATAAGAAAAAGCTTGAAAGAAGAAAACTTAGTTGAAGAAGACCGGGCCACCTTAAGCCGTTCAGCCGGATTGGTGACTGCCGCCACAGCTGTTAGCCGGATCACCGGCCTTATCGGCGTACTGGTCATCGCCGGCGCCCTTGGCTTTACCCGCCTTCAAGACTCGTACAACCTGGCCAACGTTATGCCTAATATGATTTTCGAGTTGATCGCCGGGGGTATTTTAACTTCCGTTCTCATCCCTGTCTTTGTTACTCGCCGTCTTCAGGATGAACAACAAGGCTGGCGCGCCGCCAACAATATCGCCAACATAACCTTATTGATTCTAATAATCATCGCCACTCTGGGCACTATATTTTCGTATTACTTTGTGCGCGCGCAAACATTTCTCGTCCCGACCCATCAGGTCAGCATTGCTAGACTGAATTTTTTCTTCAAGTTCTTTATTTGGGAAATCGTGTTTTATGGTCTGACGACTATATTGAACGGTATCCTGCAATCTTATCGCCGTTTTACCATGCCGGCCCTGGCGCCGATTTTTAACAATCTCATCGTCATCGCCACAGTATTGTTTTTCTATTTACCGTTAAAGAATACCCACCCGGACCTGGCGCTCACCGCTTTGGCGATCGGAACCGCCCTCGGGATCGCCGCCATGGCCTTGATCCAACTACCATCGTTGATCAAGCTCGGCTGGAAATACCAATTTGTTATTGACCTGCATGACCCGGCCTTTCGACAGCTGGTGGTATTAGCCCTGCCGGTCGTGGTTTATGTTGCCGGCAATCAGATCGGACTGACGGTCTCAAATGCGCTGGCCTGGAAGTTTAAGGGCGGTATGACGGCCTTTAAGATAGCCTGGAGTTTCTTTCAATTGCCTTACGCCTTGTTGGCGGTATCCGTCTCCACCGTTTTATTTCCGCGATTCTCCGAGCGGGCCGCCCTGCGGGATACCGAGGGATTTAAAAAGACCTTGACGTCGGCGGTAAACTCAACCGCCTTTATCATAATTCCGGCGTCGATGGCCTTGTTCTTGCTGAGTAAGCCAATTATCAGCTTGATCTTTTTGGGAAGTTACGGGCAAGCAGGCGTCAACCAGGTTTCCGGCGTTATGGCCTATTTTATGGCCGGCTTGCTGCCGTTTTCAGCTTTTATGCTGCTTAATCGGGTTTTTTACGCCTTAAAGGACACTAAGACACCGATGCTCGTCAACACTATCGGCATCCCCCTGAACATCGGTTTTGATTTCTTATTGGTCGCCTACTTCGGCGTGGCCGGCTTGTCGATGGGGCACAGCTTGACTTACCTTATCACCATGACCATCCTGTTATTTGCCCTAAGAAAGCGGCTGGGAGCGCTCAACGGCCGGGCCATGTTTAAGGGAGCGCTTAAATTTACGCTGATTTCCGCGGCGATGGCGGTTATAATTGCATTGCTTGTCCGTTGGTTAAGCGGTGTCGCCTGGGGACATCCATATGGCGAGACCGCGATTATCGCGGCCGCGACTGTCGCGGGGGGCGGATTCTACCTATTGGTGAATCAGTTGACCGGGACCGAGGAGGTCGGCTTTTTGTCGACCATGATAAGGGGAATCTTAAGAAAGTCTGAGGTTGCCGCGCCCGCGAAAGACGAGGGCTAATAACGAACCGTCATTGCGAACCGGTTTTTGGTGAAGCAATCTTCAATTAAGGAGGATCATATGGCTAAATTGAGAGTAAAGCTTACTTTTCCTGAAGAGTTGATAAAAGAACCGGTTATCTACAACCTCACTAAGAAATTCGATATCGTCACCAACATCCGCCGGGCCAACGTCGAGGCCAAGGTCGGCTGGGTCGTCCTGGAGATGGACGCCACCGAAGAGGCTCTTAAAAACGGGCTCCGTTATCTCGATGAGGTCGGGGTGCAGGTCGAGCAGCTCGACGGGGGACTGGAAGGCTAGAGAACGCGGCCGAAAACCCCGTCTGCTGCGTTATCCTCCGCCTCGGCTCGGTCACGTAATTGCACATACGCTCCCTCGCCTCGGTGTTCGTCTGCCTTGCATCCGGGGCTTTGGGCCGCGTTCTTCAAGATAGATTTCCGCTTGCGGGGGCACGGCACTACGTGATTATTCCGCCGCCCAGCACTAGATCCCCAGCATAGAAGACGGCCGACTGGCCGGGGGCGATGGGGCCGGATGGTTCTTTAAGCTCTACTACCGCCGTATCTTCCGAGGTCTGGTGGATAACGGCAGGCTTGGGGTCGCTGTTATATCTGGTCATGACGTCAGCCGCAAACGGACCGGCTTCGCCGGTAGCGTTTATTAAATTCATCTCGGTCACCGCAAATCGCTTTTGCGCCAATTCAGATTTCCGCCCGATGATCAAATGATTCTTTTCCATGTCAAGCCGCAGGACGTAGAGCGGCTGCATAGCCGATACCCTCAGCCCTTTTCGCTGCCCGACCGTATAGTTTATCAATCCCTTGTGTTCGCCCCAAACCGCGCCGTGCGCATCGACGATCGGCCCTGGCAGGGGAGTGTGGCCGGTTTTGCGCTGCACAAACGTGGCATAATCCCCGTCGGGCACAAAACAGACATCCTGTGAATCCGGTTTATCGGCCACGGGCAGACCGAGGCCGGCCGCCAGCGCTCGGACTTCTTCCTTGCGCAATTCGCCGAGCGGCGCCATCATTTTCGATAAGACGATTTGGGAGGCGGCCCAAAACATATAGGACTGGTCCTTGGCCCGGTCGATGGCCCGCCGCAACTCGTATTTCCCGCTCGTATCCGGCCCGAGGATGCGCGCGTAATGTCCCGTCGCTACCCTGGAGGCCCCCAAGGCGCCGGCCTTATCCAGCAAATGAGTGAAACGCATATTTCTATTGCACTCCACGCAGGGGTTGGGCGTCCGACCCGCTAAATACGCGCGGCAAAACCGGTCTATTACTTCGAGCTTAAACTCGGCCCGCATATCCAGCACAAGATGGGGAAAACCGGCCTTAAGAGCGACGGAACGGGCATCGTCGATATCCGCCGGCGTGCAACAGGCACGCGGGCTGGGCTGCGCGTAGTCATGGAGCCTCAAAGTGATGCCCATCACGTTATGGCCGTCCCGGTGCAGTTTGACCGCTGTCGTGGAACTATCGACGCCGCCGCTCATCGCCACCAATATCCGATCCGCGCCGGGCAGGCTGATGTCGGCGGAGGCGTATTTTTCCAAAGCCGATCCAAGAGCGGTGGCGCTCAGTTCCACACAATTGTGGCGCTCAAACGGCAGGTCGGCCAGGCGCTCCACGATGGCCCCGGCCCCGACCTTTGCCGCCTCTACGACCGGCAGGCCTGTGACGATCTCCGCGCAGGCCGAAGCCCCGGCGATCGCCGCCGGACAGCCTGAAGCCAGAAACGCCGCTTGAGTCACGGTATTTTCCGCTATTTCCAGGTATATGCGGACCACGTCCCCGCAACCACCGCCGGCCTGACCGACCGCGCCGGCTGATTCCAACGGCCCGACAAAACGGGAATTTTTAAAGTAATCCAGCCACTTCGTCATGGGGTGATTATATAAGTTTTCTTGTATGATTACTGCATGGGCGATTTTGAACTTAGTCTGGTCAGCGCTTGCCTGGCTGGTGTGCGATGTCGATATGATGGCACAAGCTGCCCTGATAAGGATATTATCAGCATGATCGAGGAAGACTCGGCGATTGCGGTCTGCCCTGAAATGCTGGGCGGATTAGGGACGCCGCGGCCCCGCGCGGAAATATCCGGCGGCGACGGGCTGGCGGTGTTAAAAGGGACAGCCTCCGTTATCACCATAAACGGGCAGAACGTTACCGGGGCTTTCCTGGAGGGCGCGGCCCGGCTGGTAACGGCGGCAAAAGAGGCAAATTGCACCGTTGCCATTTTAAAATCAAAAAGCCCGGCTTGCGGCGTGGGGACCATATTTGACGGCACTTTTTCCGGTACAGTACAATCGGGTGACGGTGTGGCCGCGGCCGCCCTCAAGCTCGCGGGCATCGAGATCATAAGCTTAGATTAGAGGTGTTTTTTGACGGAACAAATGAAAGCGATCGCGCTACTCTCCGGCGGTCTGGACAGTCGTTTGGCGGTGAAGCTCGTTCAACAGCAGGGGATTGAGGTGACGGCCCTCAATTTCGTAACGCCGTTCTGCAATTGTACGGCTAAGAGCAGCTGCAAGATGGAGGCGCGAAAAGCCTCAGAGGAATTTGGCATAGCCCTGCGGGTAGTGCCCCTGTTTGAAGAATTTATGGAGGTCGTCAAACGGCCTAAACACGGCTATGGGAGCGGCATGAATCCCTGTCTCGACTGCCGCATCCTCATGTTTAAGATGGCCGGGGAATATATGCGCGCCAACGGCGCCTCTTTCATAGTCACCGGGGAAGTCCTCGGCGAGCGACCGATGTCGCAGCGCCTCGATGCCATTAGAATCATCGAACGCGCCAGCGGGATGGCGGGGCTGATCGTCAGGCCCCTTTCCGCCCGGCTGTTCGAGCCGAGCATCCCCGAACAAAAAGGCTGGGTCGACCGGACCGCATTCTTAAGCATTTCCGGGAGGTCGAGAAAACCACAGATAAAATTGGCCGAAGAACTTGATATCGGTGATTATCCCTGCCCGGCGGGCGGCTGCCTTTTAACCGATAAAGTCTTTGCCGCTCGGCTGCGCGGTCTTCTAAAAGACCATCCCGACCCGACAAAGAATGACATATTGCTGTGCAAGGTCGGCAGGCATTTTGCCGGATCGTCAGGCAGCCGGATCGTAGTCGGGCGTAACGAGGCCGAAAACCTGCGCGTTGAACAACTCTGTGGCCCGGGAGACTGGCTGCTGACTGCCGTCGATTGGGTCGGGCCGACGGTCTTGGTCAGAGGCGAGCGTGTAAACGACGCCGATCTGGAGACGGCGGCGCAACTGACCGCCGGGTACAGCAAAGGGCGCGAGGAGCCGCGGCTCGATGTTAGCTGCAAGCTCGTCGGCGCCGATACGGAAACGATAAAAAATGTTTCGCCCCATGAAAGCTTGGCGCTCAAGGAGGCAATCAGTGGCTGACCATAAAGCTGAAATAGGGGTCTTCGGCGGCTCCGGTTTCTACTCGTTCCTGGAAGACGTCGAAGAGTTCGCGATCGAAACCCCATACGGTCCGCCCAGCGACAGGGTGGCGATCGGCGAAATAGGCGGTCGCCGGGTGGCTTTTATCCCAAGACATGGCAGCAAACACCAGCATCCGCCCCATAAAGTGAATTACCGGGCCAACCTATAT
>JAUXSL010000093.1 GCA_030679975.1 Actinomycetota bacterium | reverse complement strand
TTATCGACGCGCTTGATAGTCGCCGTACCGTAAGCCATGGCGGCGATAGCCTGAGCGCCGCCGACCCTATATATCTCATCTATCCCGATGACGGCGGCGGCGGCCAAGGTGTACTTACTGATCTCGCCGCTCTTATCCGGGGGCACGCATAAGACTATCTCGGGCACCCCGGCTATCTGAGCGGGGATAGCGTTCATCAGGACCGATGACGGGTAGCTGGCCAAACCGCCGGGGACATATAACCCGACCCGGCCGATAGGGGTTACCTGTTGGCCCAGGAGAACGCCGTCTTCTTTTGTCATCCACGACTTGGGAAGCTGGTTGGAGTGAAAGTTCCTTATCCTGGCGGCTGAAACCTGGAGGCAGTCGATCACACTCGCCGGAACCTTAGCCAGGGCCGCGTCGCGCTCGGCCGAACTCACCCGCAACTCATTGGCGGAAAATTGAACGCCGTCAAACTTAGCGGTGTATTCGAGCAGGGCCGCGTCACCGCGCGCTATTACATCTTCGACGATGCCTTTGACGCTATCCATGACCACGCCATCGACACCGGCCGCGGGCCGGACCAGGTATTCGTTGATATTATCTTTGGTTAAATTGTTGATCTTTATGGTCATCGATGTCTCTCCGTCAACCGCTCCACCAGCTCATTTATCCTCGACGATTTTAGTTTATAACTGACGCAATTAGCAATCAGGCGACAGCTGATATCGCCGATCTCATCGACTACCTCGAGGCCGTTCTCAGCCAGGGTCCGGCCGGTGGACATTAAATCGATTATCCGGTCGGCCAGCCCGACCAGCGGCGCCAACTCTATGGCGCCATAAAGTTTGATTATTTCCGCCTGCAGACCTTCACGCGCCAGATAATCGGCCGCTACTTTGGGGTATTTCGTCGCAATGGTTATCGGCCCGTTGGAACCATCGGCGTCGCGGGGAGCGCCTTTTGCCGCCGCGATGACAAACTTGCATCGGCCAAGCCCCATATCGAGCAATTCAAAGAGTTGGTACTTGCCTTCCATCAATATGTCGCTGCCGACAAAACCGATGTCCACCGCGCCCCATTCAACGTACGTCGGCACATCCGCGGGTCTGGCGATGATATATTCGACGTCGCCGGCGGCTCTTAGCTTTAACTGCCGGCCGGGATTTTCCAATGGGCCGACATCGAGGCCGGCCGCCTTCAGCGCGGTTATCGTCGGACCAAGCAGGGAGCCTTTTGAAAGCGCTATCTTTAGAAGCGCGGCCGAAGGGGTTTTCGGCCGGACCTCTAGGCCGCTCATGCGCCGGCCCCCGACGGCGGTCCGGGCTGAGACAGGGCCAACTGAATCCGCTCAAGGCCGAGGGCAAAACCGGCAGCCGGCTGGGGACGCCCGAACTCGGCGAGCAAGTTATCGTAGCGGCCGCCGCTTCCGAGGGGCACGCCCAGACCGGGCGCGTAGGCCTCAAAGACTAAGCCGGTATAATAATCAAAGCTTCGCCAAATGCCGAGGTCGATGACGACCCGATCGGCCAGGCCGGCGGCGTCCAGCCCCGACCAGATCTCTTGCAGACGGTCGAGAGCGGCGCGGGCGTCATCGCCGATGACGAGGCCGGCCGCGGCTTTGAAAACATCGGGACCGCCCCGCAAAGTCGGGATGGCCAGGAGCTTAGCGACAGTCTCATCGTCAAGACCGAGAGCGGCCACAGCCGCTCGATATTCTACCAGGCTCCGCCCATCCAGAGCCGACCTTAATCTCTCCCTATCGGTTTCGGTGACCGGCAACGCCCTCAGCGCCCCTTCAAGAAAACCGATCTGGCCCAGCCCGACCTGAAAGCCGGCCAGACCCGCAGCGTCAAGAGCCTCGACAAAGAGAGCGATGACCTCGGTGTCGGCGTCGGTCCCGCCGGCGCCGCCGACCAGCTCGATCCCCGCCTGCCAGAATTCCCGGGCCCGGCCCTGCTTTGAAAACTCTTCGCGAAAGACATTGGCGATGTAGTAAAGGCGGTGCGGGCCGGCCTCAGGTTCAAGCCGCTGGGTCACTACCCTGGCGATAGTAGTCGTCATCTCCGGGCGCAGCGCCAACAGACGGCCGTCGCTCCCCATAAATCTCACCATATCCCGCTTAACCGCCGCACCCGCCTCCACTGAAAGTAAATCGTAGAATTCAAACGTCGGGCTGATGACCTCGCCGAAAGCGCGCCCCTCAAAAGCCGCGCGGAGCCGGCCCTCCAGATCGCGCCGGGCCTTCGCCTCGGCCGGCAAGATATCTCTTAAGCCCTCCGGGATCGAGGGCCGGCGCGTTGTCTCTTTATCCATGATGCTTCCTTATCGACTTTATCACAGCATTACTTTAATACGTTAAACTGATAGTCAGATAGTAACAGGAATCTAGAGGTTGTCAAGGGGCGCACTTGGCTGGCCCTGCGGTCGGATTTGATTGACAAAACTGTAAACTATGTATATTGTCAACATATACATGGATAAGGAAACAGCGGCTGTGCTTGCCCGTGTCAACGGCTTCGCCTGGGACGAGGGCAATATCAACAAAAATTGGGAGCTTCACAAAGTTTCGCATGTTGAATGTGAAGAATTATTCTTTAATGAACCGCTGATAATTGAAGTGGATACCTATCACTCGCAAGTCGAGCAAAGATATTTCGCTTTGGGAAAGACAGATTTAGGGCGTTACCTTTTCCTGGTTTTTACGTTGCGAGGCGAGAAGATCAGAGTCATTTCCGCGAGAGATATGAGCAAAAAAGAAAGGAAGCAATACGTATGAAAAAATTAAAAACACTCCCAAGATTCAAAAGCGAGGCCGAAGAATCCGAGTTTTGGTCGACTCATGATTCAACTGAATACATTGACTACGGTGCGGCAAAGAAAATTGCTTTACCTAACCTAAAGCCGTCTTTGAAGACTATTTCGCTGCGTTTGCCGGAGTCGCTAATTGCGCATTTAAAAATGCTGGCCAACAAGCGCGATGTACCCTACCAGTCCTTACTCAAAATCTACCTGGCGGAAAAGATCGATGAAGAATTACGGGCCGCTGTTTGATTAAAATGCTTGGTTGCAAGACCTGACCTCTTATTTCTTAGGTTTAGCCGTCACGTTTATTGCCGCCGCTGTCATTAAATATCAAACGTCTTTGAATCCGGCTATTTCCGCCGATGTGATTCTGCTGGCCCTTGGCGCATCATCGCTTATCGGTATCACCTTCGGCCTCTGGCCCGCGCTCCGGGCCGCCCGCAAAGATCCCATAGAGGCGCTCAGGTACGAGTAAAGCGCCCTAGCTTTACCGTTTTGTACCGATAGTGTACAAAGTCTGGGGTGATTTCGTTACCCCATAGCCGCGGGGCGGTCGTGCATCATGTCTTTCAGAGGGCCAAAGTAGTTTTCCTGGAACGACGAGATGGCCACCTGTCCGCCGGATTTAACCATGGTCGCGATGTCCGAAAGCTACGGCTGAAACTCCATAGACAGGTTCAGGAATCACTAGATAGAAGACCATCGTGCTGCTACATTAGCGCTTTACCTCCCGACCGTAAAGATACGGCCAACTCCGTCTTGTCGGCAACACTACTTTATTTCGAAACCTTGAATTAGAGCGTCGACGTCCCCGCGAACGTTGTCAAAGTCTTTATCGTCGGCCGACACTGATAAATGATAGACTTTCGAACCCGCCGGAATAATCAACATTTGTTCGCGCACCGTTGTTTTACTTGCCGAGGTGAATGTGTACTCATATTTCAGAGCTCGTCGACCACTCTTAAGTTGAACAATTTCTTGATCGTTTTTCTTGGCATCCTGAAAGTTCTTGACGATTTCCTTATCCAGACCTTGCGCCAGCTGGTTTAAACCGACACCCTTAGAGTCAATCGTTTGCACTCTTAAGCCAAAAAACACGCGCGGATCATTGCGTTCCACCGCAAAGGCAAACGCTCCGTTATACTTGGACAACTCTCCTTCGCTCAGCGGACTCCACCCAGCTGGATAACGCAGAGAAAAATTATCTCTTTCACTAACAAACTGCTTTTCGGCGACTACGGTTTGGGGCAAACTCAGCCCCCCTGAACCGCTAAACGGCCGGATGATCATGTAGTTTACGGCAAGAGCAAGTATGGCCGCGGCCACCATGTAGATAATGAGTGAACCGCGGCTAATGCCTTTTTGTTGTCTTTCAAGAACTATTTCGTTTTCCATTTCGCCTCCAAGTTAAGCGCTTGTTTGATGAAAATAGTGGGGCGGGGGAAATCCCCGCCCCACCTTGACACACTATTGACCGATTACTTGATAGCTGACGCCGGTAATGATTGAGGATAGGTCCACTGCGGCGGTCGCTTCTTGCAGCGGCGCGCCCGCCGTGCCGAGTATTGAGCCTCGCATAGCCTTGACTTTGAATGTCCCGGCGCCGAAGCCCGACTTATCTATCTCAAAAACATACCCGCCTTTGCTTGGCTCTATCGTGACCGACTTTATGACGGTAACGGTTGGATCTACGGTCTCGCCACCTGTTGTATAGCTTGTGTCAAAAGTGAAGGTGCCGGCATCTATCCTGTCGCTTGCCGCATAACCACTGCCTAACCGTAAAACCAAAATATCGGAACCAAGTTTTGCGTTGGTCACCGCCAGAGCCACGATCTCAGCTGTGTCAACCGAGTTGTCGGCCATCTTAGCGAGGGTCACGGCGTCCGTGTCGATCTTTGACGTGGTGACCGCGCTGTCATTGATCTTGGCTGTGGTGACCGCGCTGTCGGTGACGTCGGCCGTGATGATGGTCCCATCGAGGATCTTGTCCGTAGTTACGGCATTCGCCCCGAGTTTGGCGTTGGTCACCGCCAGAGCCACGATCTCAGCTGTGTCAACCGAGTTGTCGGCCATCTTAGCGAGGGTCACGGCGTCCGTGTCGATCTTTGACGTGGTGACCGCGCTGTCATTGATCTTGGCTGTGGTGACCGCGCTGTC
>JAUXSL010000075.1 GCA_030679975.1 Actinomycetota bacterium | reverse complement strand
ACCGGACCATTACCTTCCCCGACCGCCACAAACCGCTCCTGTTCGAGCCGTATCTTAACGACCGCTTGAGATTCGGTCGCGCCGGACCGGCCGCGATCGACCACCACCTGATAGCTCTCAAGCTGGAAAAGAGGCCGGTAGACGCCAATGTTTTTTAGAATAAAAATGCCCAGCGACCCATCGGCCGCGTCATATGTATAGCCGGCTTTAGCTCTAGCTTTTAATTTATTCAGGAGCTCGGCGACCTTGTCTTTTTTGTCGCTTAAGTCGATGCCTATCTCCTTGGCTTTCTGGATGATCGTGGACGTCCCCGACAGTTCCGAAGCGATTATCGTCGGCTGATTTCCGACGACCGCCGGTCCGACGTGCTCGTAAGCGCCTTGCCGGCGCAGATTGGCGCTGACATGAACGCCGCCCTTGTGGGCGAAGGCGCTCTGCCCGACGTATGGCTGGTGGTTATCGGGGACCACGTTGGCGACCTCAGCGACATAGTGCGACAACTCCGTCAGCGAGACCAGTGTGTCTTTGGAAACAGCTTTGTTGTCCATCTTTAGGACCATGTCGGCGATGATGGAACAGAGATTCGCGTTGCCGCAGCGTTCACCGTAACCGTTGATTGTCCCTTGTACCTGCGTCGCCCCGGCGCCGACCGCCGCCAAGCTGTTGGCGACGGCGCAATCGCTGTCATTGTGCGCGTGGATGCCGACCGGCGCCTTCAGTTCCTTGACTACTTTGGCGACGACCGGCTCTATCTGGTGAGGCAGCCAACCCCCGTTGGTGTCGCAAAGCACCACCCAATCAGCGCCGGCGGCTTCGGCCGCCTTGATCGTCGCCATGGCATAATCCGGATTTGCGGTGTAACCGTCGAAAAAATGCTCGGCGTCGTAGATGACTTCCAGCCCGCGTTCTTTTAGGAACTCCACGGACTCGGAGATCATCTTCAGGTTCTCTTCTAAAGTTGTCAGTAAAGCTTCCGAGACGTGAAGGTCCCAGCTCTTGCCAAAGATACAGGCGGCCGGGACGCCGACTTCGACTAAAGCCAGCAAGTTGGGATCGTCCGCGGCCTGGATATGCTTCCGACGCGTGCTGCCGAAAGCAACCAGCGTGGCCTTCAGATCAAGCTTGGCGGCTTTGCGAAAGAATTCCTGATCTCGAGGGTTGGACCCGGGGAAGCCGCCTTCGATGTAGTGAATGCCGAATTCATCCAGCTTGGCCGCGATCTTAAGTTTGTCGCCCAAAGTCAGGGCCATGCCCTCACGCTGTGCGCCGTCTCTAAGCGTGGTATCGTATAGTTTTATCCCGACCGATTTTGACTTAGGCGTAAGCCACCTCCACTTTGAGTTAGTCTATCGGTGTACCGTTGGACCGGGCGTAATCGTGGAACCGTTTCATTAAATCGGTGGTGACGGGGCCTGGTTGGCCGTCACTGATTAGGCGCTCGTCGACGTTGGTTATCGGGGCGATCTCAGCGGCGGTGCCGGTTAGAAAAGCTTCGTCGGCCACGTAGACGTCATGCAGGGTGATGACCCGCTCCTCGACCTTATATCCGGCTTCGACCGCCAATTCCATAACCGTGTCGCGCGTTATCCCTTTCAGGGCGCCGGTGCTTGTCGGCGGAGTCACCACCACCCCTTGGTCGACTAGAAAGAAATTGTCGACAATACACTCAGTGACATAGCCGTCGGCGTTGAGCATCAGGCCTTCTTGGGCATCGCTACAGTTGACTTCTAATGTGGCCAGCACGTTATTTAGATAATTCAAAGATTTGATTCGCGGATTCAGCGCTTCTATAGAGTTCCGTCGGGTCGAAACTGTGACGATTTTCATGCCCTGATGATAGACATCGTCGGGATAGATACTGATAGTCGAAGCGATGATAAAGACAGTCGGCTTGGGACACTTAAGGGGGTTGAGACCGAGATCGCCCTTCCCGCGCGTGACCACCAAGCGGACATAGCCGTCGGTTAGATCGTTGCGTCTGACGGTCTCCACTATCGCCGCTTTCAAGTCATCAACCCTCAGCGGCACTTCAAGCATTATCGCTTTAGCCCCGCCGTAGAGCCGGTTCAAGTGCTCGTCCAGCTTAAAGATGCGCCGGTTGTAGACGCGAATGCCCTCGAATATCCCGTCGCCATAGAGAAGGCCATGGTCGAAGACGGATATCGAGGCTTCGCCCTCGCTGACATAACGACCGTCAAGGTAGATTTCCATGGAGGTAATTGTAAGGCAACGGACGCCCGTGGGTCAAAGCAGGGCACGCTGGAGCAGAAATAATTGACACCCCAAATGGCAATAGACTAGAATAAGTTAGTCATAATAATGGTCTACTATAATTGAGGTCATATGAAAACATTGTCTCTTTCAGAAGTGAAAATGAAATTAAGCGGCCTGGTCGATGAAGTCGGCGCGACTGACGAAGAAATAGTCATTACCAAGAATGGTCGGCCGGCAGCGGTATTGGTAAGCCCCGATGAATTTGAAGGCTTAAAAGAAACAATCGCCATCCGCTCGGATGATGCGCTTATGGATGAGATTAAGAAGGGTTTGGCAAGCTTAAAAAAGAAAAAAGCCAAGCTGTACACCCTTGACGAATTATTTAAATAGACCTCATGTATAAGCTCAAAGTGCCCGATCAAGTAGCCGACCTTGTCCGCGCTCTCCATCCCGACCTAAAGAAAAAAATACGGGCTTCAATGAAAACCATCCTGGCGGCGCCCGATTCGGGCAAAACTCTAAAAGAAGAGTTGGCGGGCTTGAGAAGCTATCGCGTCAGTCGCTTCCGAATAATCTACAGGGTCGCCAAGGAAGAAATCGAGATAGTGGCAATCGGTCCCCGGGCAAGAATATACGAGGAGACCTACCGCAGGCTCCGCAAAGAAAAGCGTCAAGAGATCGGATAGACCCTGAACTGCCCGTCGGCCAGATCGGGCGGCAGTTGGCCGACCCGCCAGCCCATGGTCGATGTCTCGCAGTAATAGTACCGCTCGCCTTTATGGGTCAGGAACCGGCCGGGCAGGCCTTCGGCGCCGCCGATGCCGACAGCTGTGCGGCCTTTGGCCTCGATGATTATCACCTCGTAATCGAGCGCCCGCAGCAGGGTCGCCAGGAGTACTGATTTACAGTCGGAATCGCCGACATTGTCATACAAGGTCTCTATCGGCCACCGGATATATTCCCGCCCTTTTGTCTCGCTGTCGTCGGCGTAAGGTATGGCCTGAACGAACGCGAGCACGCAAGCCAGCTCCTGATAACTGCTAAACGCCTGTTCTTCGGAGATGTCTCGGAAGTGATCGACCAGAACCTGCAATTCCGCGGTTATCCCGTCGCCGACCAGTTGGCTGTAATTCCTGGTGGCCGGCCGACCCTGACTGTAGGGATTGGCGGCCGCCGATTCTTCGTATATTCGGCGGTCGATAGTCAGCTCGATCTCTCCATCATACGGTTGATCGAGACCCTCCCGCATCTGCCAGGCAAACCGGCGCGCCACCGGCGCTTCCCGGCCCTCCTCCGGCGCCGGCTCACCTCGCACCGGCCGGTCGACCTTAGCGGCCCGCTTTACGGCCCTTGGAACGACCTTTTTCCGGTTGAGCGAACCGAAGCCGATCACCGACGCCACCCCCAGCGGCACCAGCTTGGGATCGGTACCCAGGAACAAGACGGTTGCCAGCAGCGACAGGCGAAAGCCGAAACTGTCGAGACGGTAGATGCCGGCGCGGTGCGTTAATTCTTCGCGCCAGCGCGGCAACCCCGGCGCCAGCATCTCTTCAAATTGCTTCAGCGTCAAAGCAGCCAGGGCCATGAGCACATAGATGACGGCGGCCGTCAGCAACCACGAACCATCGTGCCCCAAGACCGGGAAGATCAATATGTTCTTGGCGATGATCGCGTAGAGAGGGACCACATAGAATATAAAGACAAAGACGAGACTGACAACAAAAGTCATGCCGCCCGGCCTCCCCGCCCGCGCTGCTTTTTGCAGCTGATCCCCTGTTTCTCCGGGGCCGCCTCATACGCCAGCCGCCACTGAGAATAAGCGGCCAATTGCTCGATAGTTATCGGTGAGACCAGCTGGACAAAGGCCAGCCTGTGGGGGCTCCAAATAGGCACAACCGCCGCCGGGCCGATTAGCGCGTCTTGTGCGACCAGGGCCGATTGCGTGCCACCGGAGAGACCGACCAGTTCGGTGGTCCTCGGCAATCCCGACGAGACGGCTATATATGGTTGCGACGACCGTCTCAAGTCCTCGATAACCCCGCTCATCACTTGTCGTCTTTGCCCGAAATCAAGAAAAAGCCGGTCGAGACTGCGATTGTCGACAAAATCCAACCCGCGCCGGCAGAATTCATCTAAACGGCGATTTAATTCAGTCAACTGCAGGTCGCGCCAGCCTTGGTGACCCGCGGCGGTGAATTGCTGCGTTTCGTCGTTAAGGTTGTAACGACCCTTCTTATACCGCAGATCGGCTTCCTGCCCGAAAGCGCTAAAGACCGAACGCCTGACCCGCGTCTCGCCGATCTCTATCCGCTTGGCCTTCAGCTTATCGCTTATCTGCAAATAGAAACGGTTTATCCGAACGACCGCCCCTTGTTCGTTGGTTATTATCTCTTTAAATGAGGGCAGGCCCCGCTCCCCCAACTCATCCGAACCAGTCCCGCCCAGCCACCAACTTAGGACCTGAAAAGCGTGGTAGCTAAGGGTCAATCCGTACTTTTCCCCGATGGCGCCCAGATACCTGTCCCGGGCGGAATAAAGGCGGTTTTCAGCGCGCCTGTATATCAACCAGATGAATGCCGCCGTAGCGACGGCGGCCAGGACAGCGGTCGGCCGGGCGGCCGGGATGTACCCGGGGTCGAGATATTGGTCCGGCAGCGCCCGCAAGATCTGAACGAATTTGACGGTAAAGAAAAAGATGATGACGATCAGCAACAGGCCCCGTCCGGCCGCGGCGGCGGGTCCGGGCCGGTTTTGAATCTGCTTGACCAGGTCGTCGTGATATCCGGCCAGATCCGGAAGGCGCCCCATCACTTCCTCTTTGGCCTGCTCGACCCGGCTTTTCAGTTCATCCGCTTTTTCGGCCAACCGGTCGATAAAGTGCCGGGTCTTTTCCAGGGCTGACGGTTCCGACATCAGCTCATCCACCTTGGCCTTTAAGGTCGCTGTGATCTCGGCCGAGGTCACGGCCAGATTTTTTTCCAGCTTCTCGATCAACCCCGGCACCCGATCGTGACCGAGCCAGGCATTATAGCTGGCGATCCGGTCGGGCCAAAAAGCCAACGGCACGGCGATCAGCGCGAGCGAGTCCGGATCGACCTGATCAAGAACCTTCCCTTCCCGGTCGGCGATCAACCTGCCGTAAAGACTATCCACATTCAGCCGCTCGCTTTTGATGTACTCATCAGCCAAGCGATAAAACGGTTCATCCCCCGAATAGAGGAGCCCCGAACTTATCAGCTCGCGGGCAAACCTGGCGGATTCGTCGGCGACTATCCGGCCGACCGGGTGGACCACTGAAGTTATCCCGAATGACGCGATATCGGCGCCGGTCACATCGAGGACCTCCTCCACCGCGGCGTCAAAATCGGGCTCCAGCATCAGTCCCGCGAATTCCGAGATAAGATCGACCGACCCCTGGATTCCGATCAACCCGCCGGCGTTGGCCTCGGAGACGAGCCAGACCTTGTCATAACCGGACCGGCCGATATTTATCTCATTGAGCATGGAAAAGACCTGCGGACCGTTGCGACATCGACCTTTGGGCAGCAAAAAAAACCCGTGCAAGGACACAGCGCAGTTGGAGATGAACTCTGTCAGCGAGCTCTTTATCGATTCACAAGCGGCCACCGCCAGCGCGGAAGCGCCCACCTCCTCGGCGCGGCAGACGATGAAGACCCTTATCCGCCCGCCGGGCCCTGTCAGGCCGGACTGGGAGAGCAACTTCGTCGCCGACTGCCGCAACCACTTCTCAAAGGGCGCGCTGTAAGTGTGAAAGTCCTCATATATGCCGGCCCGCGTCCCACCGGCGCCCGGCGACAGCGCGACCGCAAAGCCTTCATCGTTTAGCAGAGATATCCCGGCGCTCAGGCTTTCCGGCGCTTTAAGGGAGAGCGCAACCAGCTGTTCCGGCGCCACATCGACGGTCTGTTGGAGGCGCTTGACACAGTCCGAACCGAATTCGCCCAGGCCGATAAGGATCGTGGGGGCCGCCCCGCGAGCG
>JAUXSL010000084.1 GCA_030679975.1 Actinomycetota bacterium | reverse complement strand
GGCGATCGAAGTGCCGGGGACCGTTTCCATCGATGACTTGGCTGACGGTTCGGATGAAAAAGGGACGATGCGCCGGGACGGCGTCGAGACGATCGTGCCGATACGGACCGAGGATGCGACGATCGCGGCGCTTCTCTTGGGAGAAAAGAAATCCGGCGACCCCTTTAATGATGAAGATCTCCGCGTCTTCGAACTTATCGCGCCACAGATAGCCCTGGCCCTGGAGAACGCCGCTTCGTTCATCGAAAGAGGCCAGCGGATCGCCGAACTACAATCGATAAACAAGATGTTCCGCCATATCGAGCATTTTCTCGATCTCGACAAACTACTCCAGGAGATAGTAGATGAAGCTATCATGGTGACCAGGGCCGACGGCGGCTCCATTATGCTGGCTGCCGACGACGGGGGGACTTTGACCATAAAAACAGCCCGTAACCTGAATTCATCGGTATCGCTCAACAGCAAAGTCAAGACCGGTGAGGGAATAGCCGGCACCGTGGCCAAGACCCTAAAGCCCCTGATAGTCAATGGGTCTGAGGATGTGGCTTTCCGGTCCGACTTGGCGCGGGGCGATATCGGATCTGTGATCTCCGTGCCGATGATAGTCGAAGACAAGCTGGTCGGGGTCTTAAACATCAACCGTAAGAAACACCGGGCGGAGTTCTCGGAAGAAAACTTGACCATCATGAACGCTTTCGCCGCCCAGGCAGCCGAGGCGATAACGAAGGCCGGCCATTATCGCGAGATTGAGAAGCTGTCGCTTCAGAACGATACTCAGTTCCGTGAATTTATTAAAGCGCTGTCGAAGATGGTCGACGCCAAAGACCCCTATACCTTTGGCCATTCAGAGGTCGTCACCCGCTTCTCAGTGGAGGTCGCCGCGGAATTAGGCCTAAGCGACGAGGAGACGCGCTCGATAGAGATCGGCGGGCGCCTCCACGACATGGGCAAGATCGGGGTCTCGGAAAATATCTTAAATAAACCTGGGAAATTGACTAAAGAAGAGTTCGCGTCCGTCCGGCGCCATCCGGAAATAGCCGCGGACATATTGAAAGATACCGAGTCTTTGAAGGACATTCGCGACCTTATCCTCTACCACCACGAACATTATGACGGTACCGGTTACCCGGCCGGCCTCATGGGAGATGAGATCCCGCTGGGGGGGCGCATACTGGCCGTGGCCGATGCTTACGACACTATGATGTCGCAGCGCGCTTATCGCGAACCGATGTCTAAAGAAGCGGCCGTCGCGGAACTGCTGCGCTGCCGGGGGAGCCAATTCGACCCGCGAATAGTCGATTGCTTCTTAAAGGTCATCAGCCGCCATAACTTAAGGCTTGTGAAGAACTCGATCTATCATCAGCCGGACTTGTCGAAGACGGACTTAACACAGGTCAAGAAGAGGGCGGCTTGAGTTTCTAGCGGACTAGCGAAGATTCTGCCAGAGCAGGCTCGTGCCCATGACGATAAATAAGACGCCGGCGCCGATATGGACGGTCTTTGACGGGACATAGGCCGTGACCAGGCCGCCGAAGTAAGCGCCGAGCAGGGTGACGACGATCAAGGCGAGCGAGGCGCCTAAAAAGACCGTTCCGGGAGATTTGTATTGAGCTGAGAGAGTGAAGACGGCCAGCTGGGTCTTGTCGCCAAGCTCGGCCAGGAACAAGATGCCGAAAGTCATGGCTATCAATTTCCAGTCCATCTTTTTACCCCTCTATCGCCCGGCGGATGACATCGCCCATTTGGACCGTACCGACCATGGTCTTGCCCTCGCTCATGATGTCGGCGGTCCGAAAACCGCCGGCCAGCACCGCCTCGACCGCCCCCTCGATCGCCAGGGCCGGCGTTTCCAAATCGAACGAATATCTAAGCATCAGCGCCACCGACAAAATCGTTGCTATCGGGTTGGCGACATCTTGGCCGGCGATATCGGGAGCGCTGCCGTGGATCGGTTCATAGAGGCCGGGGTATCTTTCACCCAGTGACGCCGAGGCCAGCATCCCCAATGAGCCGGTGAGCATCGAGGCTTCATCGCTTAAGATATCGCCGAAGAGATTTTCCGTGGCTATGACGTCAAATTGCTTGGGGTTCCTTATCAGTTGCATAGCGCAATTGTCGACCAGCATGTGGTTGAGCTCGACATCCGGGTAGCCGGCGCCGGTGGCGCCGGCCGTCTGTCGCCAGAGGCGCGACGATTCCAGCACGTTGGCTTTATCCACGGAATGGACCACGCCCCGGCGTTTTTCGGCCAGCTCAAAGGCGACTTTCATCAGCCGCTCGACCTCATAAGCTTGATAATCAAGCGTATCGTAAGCGCGGTCACCTTCTCTGGCGCTGGCGCCGAAATAGAGACCGCCGGTCAACTCGCGCACGACCACCAGGTCGACATCGTGGATGACCTCAGGCTTTAATGTCGACGATTCGATCAGCGCGTCGAAGACCTTGACCGGGCGCAAGTTGGCAAATAACTCGAGACCCTTGCGCAATCCCAGCAAGCCCTGTTCGGGCCGGGGCTTATCCGGATCGGTCGTATCCCATTTCGGCCCGCCGATGGCGCCCAACAGGACGGCGTCGCCGGTCCGGCAAAGCTCCAGCGTCGTCTCCGGCAGCGGAGTCCCGGCGGCGTCGATGGCGCAACCGCCCATCAAGGCCTCTTCAGTCTCAAATTCTAAATTGAACTTAGAGGCGACGGTATTTAAAACCTCGATGGCTTCGCGTACGACCTCCGGCCCGATGCCGTCGCCCGGAAGGACTGTTAGTCTGTGCATGTAGTTATTTTAGCATAAAGGCAGGCGCTTGAGCCAAGAAATGATATACAAACTGTTTTGCTTTACTTTCTGAATTGGTAAAGCTATGTTAATATGTAAATCATAAGCGAGGTGTAATAATATGACGACAAAATCTGTTTTATCCGCTAAGGGTCAGGTCACGATCCCAGCGCCGGTCCGAAAAGCGCTGGGCTTAAAGCCCGGAGATAGGATCGCTTATAAAATTGACAAAGACAGAGCTGAATTAATTCCGATAAAAGGCACCATCCTTGACGCCGCCGGCTCAATCAAGCCAAAAACAAAAGGCGAAACCTTGACCGAAATCCGCGCCGCCGTTAAGAAGCGCGTCGCCAAAGCAGTCGTTGAGAAAGAAAAATGAGGGGCTATCTTGTCGATACAAATGTTTTCTTAAGGCTCCTGACTGACGATGACGCCGCTCAAACACCGGCGGCAAAGAATTTTATAGCCAAAGTCATTGCCCGGAAAGCACAGGCTTATGTAACGGTCCCCGTGGTGCTCGAGCTGGTGTGGACGCTCGAGTCTTACTATGAACTCTCCCGGAGCGACGTGGCGCTCAAGTTGGCCTTACTACTTAACACAACTAATCTGATCGTTGAGAAACAGGATGAAATCGAGCAGGCCTTAGAGTATTACAAGAACTCAAAAGCCGATTTTGTCGATTGCTACAACGCCGCCTTCGCCAAGCTCAACGGGGACGGCAACATACTCTCGTACGACCGTCATTTCGACAGACTTCCGGGAATAAAAAGGTCGCAGCCCGAGTAAGGGAGACCTTGTTTCTTACCCCTTCACTCTTTTCTTCGTAAACTCTATCAGTCCCCCGGCCTCGATGATTTCGGCCAAATGCCCGGTAAACGGCGGGGTCTGGTAGGTCTTGCCGGTGGTCGTGTTGGTGATGACGCCGGCCACAACATCTACTGATACTTCGTCGCCGGCGCTGATGCCGTCGACCGCCTCGGGAGATTCGAAGATCGGCAGGCCGGTGTTGATGGCATTGCGATAGAAGATGCGCGCGAACGACTTGGCGATAATGGCGCCGATACCGGCGCCTTTTATAGCCACCGGCGCGTGTTCGCGGCTCGAGCCGCAGCCGAAGTTCTCATCCGCGACGATGATATCGCCCGGCGCGACGTTGGCTTTAAACTCATCGTCGAGCGGCTCCATGCAATGCTTGGCCAGCTCATCCGGGTCAAAGGTCGTTAAATACTGGGCCGGGATGATGATGTCGGTATCGATATCTCTGCCGAACTTATGGGCTTTGCCGGTTATTTTCATGACGCCTCCGGTCCGACTATCTTTCCCGCGATCGCCGTCGCCGCCGCCACCGCCGGCCCGGCCAGATAGACTTCGCTATCCTTGTGGCCCATCCGGCCGACAAAATTCCTGTTGGTCGTGGCCAGCGCCCGCTCGCCCGCAGCCAGCACGCCCATATGGCCGCCAAGGCAAGGCCCGCAGGTGGGAGTGGAAATCGCCGCCCCGGCATCGATAAATATATCGAATAGCCCCTCGTTCATGGCCTGCTTGTAGATTTTCTGGGTCGCCGGAATGACAATCAACCGGAGGCCGCGGTGGACCTTTTGACCTTTCAATATTTTAGCCGCGATGCGCAGGTCCTCGATCCGACCGTTGGTGCAGGAGCCGATGACGACCTGGTCGACCGCGACCTCCCCGACATCGCTTAATCCCCGCGCGTTTGACGGCAGATGCGGAAAGGCGACCTGCAATTCGATATCTTCGGCCCTGAACTCAAGAACCTGTTCGTACACGGCATCGGCATCGCTCTCAAAGACCGTATACGGCCGGTCTGACCGCTCGGCGACATAAGCCCGGGTCGTAGCGTCGGCGGCGATTATCCCGTTTTTGCCGCCCGCCTCGATGGCCATATTGCAGATGGAAAACCGGCTGTCCATCGAGAGCGCGCTGATGGCGCCGCCCGTAAATTCCATTGCCTTATACAAAGCGCCGTCGACACCGATCTTGCCGATGATGTAGAGGATAATATCTTTGCCCGTCACCCACGACCCGAGCGTCCCCTCAAGATTGAACTTCAGGGACGACGGCACTTTAAGCCAGGTCTCGCCGGTGGCGAACGCCGCCGCTAAATCAGTTGAGCCCATGCCGGTCGAAAAAGCGCCCATGCCGCCATAGGTGCAGGTATGCGAATCGGCCCCGATGACCAGATCGCCCGGTAAGACCAGCCCGAGTTCCGGCAACAGCGCGTGTTCGATGCCCATCTGCCCGATCTCAAAGTAATTGGTCAGGTCTTGGGCGCCGGCGAATTCCCGGACCATCTTGGCCTGCTCGGCTGAGGCGATATCCTTGTTGGGCGTGAAGTGGTCCGGAACGATGACGACCTTGTCTTTATCGAAGACTTGGCCGACACCGATCTTGGCGAATTCAAGGATGGCCCCCGGCGCGGTGATATCGTTTGCCAGAGCCAGGTCGATCTTAACGCTGACAAGCTCCCCCGGGGTGACTTTGTCCCGGCCCGCATGCGCCGCGATTATCTTTTCAGTGATATTCATAGTTCCCTGTCTATTTCCTCGCCGGGAGCGGGCGACACTCCGACAGCCTTATTGATAGCGTTCAGGTAGGCCTTGGCGCTGGCCTCGATGATATCGGTCGATATGCCGCGGCCCAGATAGTTGCGCCCGTTTATCCGCAGGTTGACGGTGACATCGCCTTGGGCATCAAGGCTGCCGGTGATGGCGCTGACATTATAAGACAGCAGCGTCGCCGGCATGCCGGCGATGGCGCTGATCGCTTTGCAGACCGCGTCGACCGGACCGTCGCCGTCGTTCGTCTGTTCCAGCAACTCAACGCCTCGGCGCAGCTTGATCGTCGCCGTCGGTGTCTCATCGGTGGCGCTGGCTACACTTAAATATTCCAATTTGTACGTTTCGGTCACCGTGCGGACTTCCTCGGCGACTATCGCCTCGATATCTTCATTTGTTATCTGTGCCTTCTTGTCAGCCAGCGTTTTGAACTGGCCGAACGCCCGATCCAGCTCGGCGCTATCCAGCTGGTGCCCCAGCTCTTCCAAGTGCGCCCGAAAAGCGTGGCGTCCCGACGTTTTCCCCAGGATAAGCCGGCTCTCGGCCAGCCCGATTCTTTCCGGGCTCATTATCTCGTACGTCGTGCGGTCTTTCAGCATGCCGTCGGTGTGAATGCCGGACGAATGGGCAAAAGCGTTGCGCCCGACGATGGCTTTGTTGAACTGGACGCTGTATCCGGTCAGCGAGCTGATCAGCTTGCTGGTCCGGCTTATCTCATCGGTTTTGATGCCGGTCGTCTTATTCATTGACCTGGCCCTGGTATCCATTATCATCACCAGCTCTTCCAAGGCGGCATTGCCGGCGCGCTCGCCAAGGCCGTTGATAGTGCACTCGATCTGGTTGGCGCCGCCCGCCACCGCGACCAAGGAATTGGCCACCGCCAGACCGAGGTCGTTATGGCAGTGGACGCTTAAGATTACTTCCCTGCCCAGTTCAGGCAGGCGCTCTCTCAACTGCTTTATCAAATCCGCGAATTCTTCCGGCAGCGCGTAGCCGACGGTATCGGGGATATTAATAACGGTCGCGCCGCTATCTATGGCCGCGCGGACTATCCGGCACAAGAATTCGAAGTCCGACCTAGTCGCGTCTTCAGGTGAAAACTCGACATCATCGGTGTAACCCTTGGCCCGCGCGACCGCGGCCTTCGCCATCTCGACGACCTCATCCTTGTTCTTCTTCAGCTTACGCTCGATATGGATGTCGGATGTGGCGATAAAGGTGTGGATGCGCGAGCGCTCGGCGGCTTTGACCGCTTCCCAGGCCCGATCGATATCGGCGTCGACAGCCCGCGCCAGACCGGCGATTATCGGCCCCTTGACCTTTTTAGCGATAGTGCTGACCGCCTCAAAATCGCCCGGCGAGGTGATGGGAAAACCGGCCTCGATGACATCGACGCCCAGGCGCGCCAACTGCTCGGCTATCTCAAGTTTTTCGCGCACGTTCAAGCTTATGCCCGGCGATTGTTCGCCGTCGCGCAAAGTCGTGTCGAATATGTAAACTCTGTCAGTCACATTTTTATCCTGTCTTAGATTCCTGCTTTCGCAGGAATGACATGTCCTCTCTTCTGGATTCCTGCTCCCCGATCGGAGTCGAGGACAAGTTTCGCAGGAATGACATGCATATACCGGCATTATTTTAGTGTCATTCTACCGACATTGCTTTAGTGTCATTCCCGCGCACGCGGGAATCCATAGTCCGCCCGTCTTTCGTCCACTAAAAAAGCCCCCCATCCATAAAGGGACGAGAGGACCCGCGGTACCACCCTAGTTGACGGCTTATGAAAGCCGTCCTCTTTAACGCTATAACGGTCGCCACCGGGAAAACTTAAGTGAGCGCCTCCGCGCCGTTCAGCTTTCCGGCTCCGGGGTGAGATTCAGCTTGCCTTGCCGCCCGGTTTCCACCATCCCGGACTCTCTATTGGCAGTCGCCCGCCTACTATCCCCTTCACAGCCTCTAGAACTTATAGATTTAAAGTTGAATTTTAGAGAAGCGGTTGACAAGTGTCAAGCGAAAAGCAAGAGACAAGGTCACTTTTTAGCTTTATATAGCAGTATGTCGATAGATTCGGAAATAATCTCAAAGTGTTTGTCAAAAGAATATAGAGGGCTTCCATAGGCTTGGGCGACAACGGCTATATAGCAATCAGCCAGGCCGACCGTTTTTCCGTCTCTCCTAAGATCAAATGATAACGTTCCCGCTTTTCGCCAGGCATCAGGCGGTTCGGACAGGATAGTCGCCACCTCAGCCAGATCATTTATGACCTCAACCTCACTCTGACTGCGAGCGCCCTGTATTAATTCGGCCATGATCAACTTAAGCGAAGCTAGTTGTTGATTCTCGGCTAATTCATTGATTTGGTTAAAGACCGGGTTCTTTTTTCTGAAATATTCGATCCATACCGAGGTATCGATAAGGATCAGGTTATCCAAGACGGTCGTCTCCGTGGCGCAACTCCTCGGCCTCGGCGGAAAATTCCAACTTCCCGGCCATAGCCTTGATTTTCTGCCATTTCTTGCGCTTTATCTCTTCCTTTACCGCTGCGGCCACGGCTTGGCTTTTATTTTTGCCGCCGGTCGCGGCGATAAGACTGTCGAGCAGGCTACTGGAAAGCGTGATGGTTGTGCGTTTCACTTAAATCACCTCATGAATATAATTAAGCATATTATATATGCAATAACTATAATAATTCAAACATAGAAACGCATTACTATCTCCCTACCGCATTGCCATCGATCTCCAACCTTGTCCGGCCGGCGGTACCCAGGTTCTTGATCTTAACTATGTGCTTCTTCATGGTCAGCGATTTGGCAAATAAGACCTGGCGGAATTTGTTCTTTGAAGCCTTAGCATCATGGGATCTTTAGGGCTCGATTCGGCTGACACCCGCGAGCTTATCGAAATCGGTATCGTAAGAATAGATGGCGCTTATTTGACGATGTTTGGCGAGAACCGCCTGGTAAGCGTCGATAAAATCGATATTATAGGTCGCATATATGACAACGCTCTCGGTTAGTACCTGCTTGTTTTGAAAATCAATATTCGGCGTGTTCAATACGGTTTCCAACTTATCTTTGATCTCGTCTTTGCTAAGCTTGTAAACAGATTCCAGGACCCAGACGATTTCCGCTATAGCAATATCCGCCATAAAAAGAGACGGCGCCCGACCGGCTACGGTTTTCTCTAAGAGAGCGCGACACGCTTCGGCTTTCTTTTGGTCGTCGCATGTCAAGTAGCGGATGATAACATTGGCGTCTACCAGTTTCATGGCTATCTTAGAGTTTTCTTAGCCATACCGGCCGCCGCGCCCCTGCGCACTTTCTTAAAGTCAAGCGGCGGGCCTTCGTGCTTAACGGAACCGTAAAGCCCAAGAAGATCGCCTTTTACGGGCTGCAGAATAATTCGCTCGCCGTCAGGCACAAAAACAACTTTATCTTTGGCCTTGAGCCCCATGAGACGCCGGATTGATTTCGGTATTGTGATTTGACCTTTAGCGCTGACGCTGGCTTCCGCCATATATCCTCCAATCACTAATATGTCTACCATATTAGAATATTTCCTACAAAGTCTCAAGTTTCTAACTGATATCTTAGCGGATTGGTGGCCTACAGCACTATCGCCCGGGCCCAGCCGATGCCGGCCTGCTCCATGATCTCGGTTAAGACGGTGTCGGGGATGGGGCTGTCGATGTTGACGCCCATGACGGCTTCGCCGTGGATCTTTTTGCGGCCGACCTGCATGCTGGCGATGTTGATATTTTCGCGGCCGCAGATGGTGCCGACCTTGCCGATCATGCCGGGAACGTCCTTATACCGGAAAAACACCATATACTTTGAGGGCGCCATGTCGATCTCGAAGTCGAGCATCTTAACGAAACGCGGCTCGTTCTTTTTGCCTATCAAGGTGCCGGCGACGGAGACGGAATGGCTATTGGAGACGGAACGGACGGTGATCAAATTAATATAATCTTTGGTGGCCGCCTGGGTCGATTCCTTTATCCCGATGCCCCGCTCTTCCGCGATGACCATGGCGTTGACAAAATTGACCGGTTCGCTGACGACGGACTGAAAAGCCCCCATCAGCACCGCTGAAGTCAGTAATCTGGTATCGAGATCGGCGATGTGGCCGTAGTATTCAATCTCCAACTGCTCCAAGTGACCCTCGAGCATCTGGACCAAGACCTTGCCGAGTTGCTGACAGAGCGGCAGGAACGGCTGGAGTTTTTCAGCGATGTCGCTCGGGATAGGCGCGATATTGACGGCGTTGCCGACAAACTCGCCCTTTAAGGCCGCCGCCACCTGCTCGGCTATCATCACGCCGGCTTTATCCTGGGCCTCGGTCGTCGAGGCGCCCAGATGAGGCGTGGCCACGACCTGATCGAAAGCGAAGAGCGGGCTGTCGGTGCAGGGTTCCTTGGGATAGACATCGACGCCGATGCTGGCCACTTTGCCTCCTCTGAGCGCGGATACCAGCGCGTCTTCATCGTAGATGCCGCCGCGCGCCGTATTTATCAACCTGATGCCGTCTTTCATGGCGGCGAATTCTTTTGCCCCGAACATGCCGATAGTTTCGGCTGTTTTTGGTAGATGGACGGTGAGAAAATCGGAGACCGCCAGTAGCGATTCCAGTTTATCGGCCCGGTCGATACCCAACTGGACATACCGCTCCTTGGATACATAAGGGTCAAAGCCAATGACCTTCATCCCCAGGCCCTGGGCGCGCGAGGCCACCAACGTGCCGATGCGGCCCATGCCGACAATGCCTAAAGTCTTATCAAGGACCTCAACGCCTTCGAACTTGCTCCGCTCCCACTTGCCGTTTTTCAGGGAAGCGCTGGCTTGGGGGATATTCCGGCTCTGGGCCAGAAGCAGAGCGATCGTATGCTCCGCCGCCGAGACGATGTTGCTCTGTGGGGCATTGGCGACGATGATGCCGCGTTTTGTGGCCGCCCCGACATCGACATTGTCGACCCCGATACCGGCCCGCCCGACTATCTTGAGGTTGTCGGCCTTGGCTATCAGGGCGGCATCTACCTGGGTGGCGCTGCGCACTATCAGGGCGTCGTAATCGCCTATTTTGGCTTCAAGCTCGGCCCGGTCCCAATCGACGCCGATGTCGACATCGTAATCTTTTTTCAGCAGGTCAACGCCTGTCTGGGCGATTTTTTCTTTAATCAGTACTTTTGGTTTCATTTTGTCTCCATAAACACTTTCTCAGCCGCGCTCACGCCGCTGCCGGCGGCAAACTTGTATCCCAGCTCGGTCAGAGTCATCTCCAGACCGGCCAACGTGGTCATGATATCGAAGCGGTCAAAATAGCCGAGATGGCCGATACGGAATATCTTGCCGACCAGGTGGTCCTGGCCGCCGGCGATGGTGATGCCGTACTTGGCGCTCATCGTCTTGACCAGCGCCTTGCCGTCGATGCCTTCGGGCACCCAGACCGGCGTGACCGCGTTGCCCCGCCCTTCCGGCGGCGCGAATAATTTCAGGCCCATCGCCTCGGCTCCCGCGCGCGCGGCGGCCGCCAGTTCGGCGTGGCGCTTGATAATATTTTCCAGACCCTCTTCGCGCATCATCTTCAAGGCCTCGCTCAAACCGATTATCAAAGAGACCGGCGGGGTGAATGGGGTCGTCGACTTAGCCAGCGATTTGCGCGCTTTCTCCCAGCTAAAGTAGAACTTGGGCAAGGTCGCTTTTTCAGCCGCCGCTAAGGCTTTGTCGCTGACCGAAACGCAGGCCAGCCCGGGCGGCAGCATCAGACCCTTCTGCGAGCCGGTCATGACGACATCCAGGTGCCAGTCGTCGGCTTTCAGCTCGACCGCGCCGATGCCGGTAATCGAATCGACGACCAGGACCGCTTGGTGGTCTTTGACTATCTCACCGATAGCCCGCACATCGTTCAGGACACCCGTGGATGTTTCGCTTTGAACGACCAGGACACCCTTGATATTGGCGTCGGCCGCCAG
>JAUXSL010000072.1 GCA_030679975.1 Actinomycetota bacterium | reverse complement strand
GGAAGCATCCAAAACTCTGTGGTGGAATGCCGAGGGCAAGCTTTTCGTGCGACTGTGAGCCACATGAGCCGGAACCGAACGGAGGAGCGGCGGCAAGCCCGACCCGCTTTTATGGAGGGCTTTCACCCTCCGGAGTGAGGTGGAGGCCGCATTTGGGGTCCCCGCGGAGCCTGCTCCGTGGGGCATCAGGAGCGAACTGGAGCTAAGAAAAGCTTGCCCTCGGCCCAGGAGGCAAAACCACAGAGTTTTGGATGCTTCCCGCGCCCGAGGCCGCTCACTCCTAGCCTCCCCGGCCGATCTGTGCTAATATTCTGCCCCGATTGCTGTTAGACTATTGAACAGCGTCACATTTCTAGGAAAACTGGTGGGAAATACATGATAAACAAGAATAAATCTCAGAGATGGGTAAAAATCGTCGCTTGGCTGTTGGCGATATCTTTCGGCCTTGGCATGACTCTACTCTTAGCGATCCCGACGCCGAACGACACCAGCGCGCCAAATTCGCCGGCCCCGGCAGCCAAAACGTCTTTAACGCCGATTACGAGCGGAAAGACCGCCGGCCCCGCCGATGGGGCCATTGGCCAAGGCGACTTGGCCATGAAAAGCGGGAAAATCGACCAAGCAATCGGTTTTTATGAAACCGCTTATCAGCTTGACAGGAAAGACAAGACCATCCGGGAGAAGCTGCGCGATGCCTATAAAAGATACTTGCAGCTCTTGCCCGACGGCCCACAAGTCAAACAAGTCAAGGCGGCCTTAGAAAACCTTTAGCCTTGAACCGTCAAATATGATGACGCGCTTTTGAGATCAACTCCTTGACCTTTTGTCCGCCCTTGTGGCCGATGTTCTCATAGAAGCCCGGCCCATAACGCCGTTTGGTGCTGTCGCCGCCGAGCTTGCCGATTTCTTCGTAAAAACCGGCGCCATATTTCTTAGATGTGCGGCCGCCGCCTTTGCGTCCGGCGTCGCCGACCGTTATATCACCCTTATTAGTAGGCAAACTGTCTTCACCTCCAGGCGCTTATTTTGCCGCCCTCTTCCCTTGTTCGATCAGCTTTTTAACTTTTTGTCCGCCCTTTTTACCGATCTGCTCGTAGAAAGCGGGCCCATACTTTTTAAGCGTGCTTTTACCGCCTTTGCGTCCCGCTTCGCCTACTGTCATTCGACCTTTCTCCGCCAAAACAGACACCCCCTTTTCCGACCATTCTGCTTAATGTGGATACCCGTAACAGATGCGTTTAAACAAGTGTGGCTTTTGAGGTAGGGCCTTAAACAGCAGTAGTTACCAAAAAAGGCGGCCCGCCGGGTCCGCCCGACAAGCCGCCAATAAATAGATGAATGCGCCTCAAAATCCGCGTCTTTTAGCTTCCTGAATCAACTGCTTTACTTTTTGGCCGCCCTTGTGACCGATACTTTCATAGAACTCATGGCCATACTTTTCCTTAGTGGCCAGGCCGCCGCGCGGACCGCCGATCAAGCCGCCCTTCTTCCCGATTGATTCATAGAACTCAGGGCCATATCGCTTCGCTGTCGACCTGCCGCCCTTGCGACCGGCTTCGCCCACTGTCATCTTGCCTTTTTCCGCCACGACCTCACCCCCTCGCTTTCTTACCTCGTTCAATCAACCGCTTCACCTTTTGGCCGCCTTTATGACCAATCTCGGTATAAAATGCCGGTCCATATTTCTTGGCTGTGGTCTTGCCGCCTTTACGACCGGCCTCGCCCACTGTCATCTTGCCTTTTTCCGCCAACTTGCTCACCCCCTCCGCTGCCGCCGCCTTATCGTCCCGGCGCCGCGCAGCCTTTTCTAAAGCTTGGCAACTGCCTGCCAAACTTTGAGATACCCCATCTATCGGGGCCTAAACAAAGTTGTGGGCTTGCTTATGGAGAACTACCGGGGAAAAGCGAATGCTCCGCCAGGCCTACAGACCTACTTAGTCGCGCGCTTGCCTTGCTCTATCAGACGCTTGACTTTCTGTCCGCCCTTGTGGCCTATTTCTTCATAAAACTCGTGACCGTATTTTTCTTTGGTAGCCAGTCCGCCTTTTGGGCCACCTATTCTACCACCCTTTTTACCGATCTCTTCGTAGAATTCCGGGCCGTATTTCTTAGCAGTCGCCTGCCCACCTTTGCGGCCGGCGTCGCCGACCGTCATCTTGCCTTTTTGTGCCACGTCACGCACCTCCAGGCGGCTTAACCCTTCTTCTTCCCTTGCTCGATCAGCTTTTTAACTTTTTGACCGCCCTTGTGACCGATTTCTTCGTAAAACTCAGGGCCGTATTTTTTTGAGGTCGTCTCTCCGCCTTTTTTACCGATGCTTTCGTAGAATTCCGGGCCGTACTTCTTAGAAGTCGTTTCTCCACCTTTTCGCCCAGCTTCACCAACAGTCATCTTGCCTTTTTGTGCCACGATCTTCACCTCCGAATAGAGTGACGATTATGCTTTTCTTTTCCCTTGCTCGATCAGTTTCTTTACCTTTTGGCCGCCTTTGTGACCAATGTTCTCGTAGAATTCAGGGCCGTACTTCTTGGAAGTGGCTTCTCCGCCTTTCTTGCCTATGTTTTCATAAAACTCCGGCCCGTATTTCTGCGACGTTGTGTCTCCGCCGCGTTTACCAATACCCTCATAGAACCCGGGACCGTACTTCTTGGATGTAGTCGCTCCGCCTTTTCGTCCGGCCTCGCCGACGGTCATCTTCCCTCTGGTTGCCATGCGCCTCACCTCCTCACTGACTACTTAGCAAGCCACCGGCCCACTGCCTTACCTTTATTACCCGGCAAACAACAGTTTAAACATGGGAAGCAAGAGAAAATATTTTCGGTTATCAAACGTTGCCAAGGATAACCGAGCTGAGTCGAGCAGCGGCTATTCGCTGAGCGGTCTCAAGATCCGCGAGAGAGGTGGGCGTCGCCTTAAAACTCCTGGCGGGAAAGTACCTTGACAGATGAAGCGGAGTTTCAGGGCCAAGAGTGCCGGCTATCCAATCAACCAGACCTTCAATTTGCGCTGGGTCGGTATTGAGCCCAGTGATGAGTAGGTTGGTGATCTCCACGTGACAGGCGCCGTTGGCTAACTCAGCCGTGCGCAGTACCGGACCCAGGCGCCCGCCGAGCCGGCGATAGAAATCATCGCTAAACCCTTTTACATCAATGTTCATGGCGTCGATAAACGGCAGCAGTTCTCTCAGAGGCGCCTCATGGACGTAGCCGTTTGTCACCAAGACGGTTTTGAGACCGCGGGCCTTCAACGCCCGCGACGCTTCCAAGACGTATTCAAACCAGATGAACGGCTCATTATAAGTGAAAGCAACGCCTATGCTGCCGCGATCTCGATGATCCTCAGCCAGTTTGACTAATTGCTCGACAGACAGTGGTTCGGTCAGCCTCTCGACAATGCCGGCGGGCTTATCGGCTGGAATAATTCCGCCCTTGATCAAGTCTCTTGGTTGAGCGATCTGCCAGTTTTGACAAAACGGGCAGCCCAGGTTACAGCCGATGCCGCCGACCGAAAGAATCGTCGAGCCGGGATGAAAGAAATAAAGCGGCTTCTTTTCAATCGGGTCCAAATAGATACCGGAGACCCGGCCATACGAAAGAGCTCGCAGCTCGCCCTCTTGATTGTAACGAACAAAGCATATCCCGGCTTTGCCCGGACGGATCAAACAATCATGCGGACAAAGGCGGCAATGGACTTTCTTATCAGCGAGTTTGCTGTAGTACTGAGCTTCAATCACGATGCGCCAGCCTACTCGAAATTCCTCATATAGTAGAGGACATTGCGGTAGATCTCTTTCAAATCTTCGTCGCTGAGTGGTCCCGGGTTGGTTAGGGCCAAACGGGTTAGAATCTCTTGTTCTCGCTGCGGGTCGAATATGGGCAGATTAGCCTGGTTCTTGAGTTCGCGGATGGCCAAGACTATCTTGGCCCGCTCGTTCAGATTCTGAGCTATTTTTTCATCGAGCTCGTCGATTTGCTGACGAAATCCGGATATTTGCTCTTCTGCCATGCCAACCTTTTCATCCATTGCCATATACCTGATAGCTTAATATCTGAGCAACCGTTTGTCTAGAAGCGTTCTCCCAGTTTTGACGGCCCATCGGTCACTCCCATTCAATCGTGCTCGGCGGCTTTGAGCTTATATCGTAGACGACCCGATTGACCCCGGGCACCTCATTCATGATCCGATTCGATATCCGGGCCAGCACATCATAAGGCAGGCGCACCCAGTCGGCCGTCATCGCGTCCTCGGAAGAGACGGCGCGGATCGCGATCGTCGAGCCATATGTTCTGGCATCACCCATGACCCCGACACTCTTGATTTCAGCCGGCAGCACCGCGAACGATTGCCAAATCGCCCGGTAAAGGCCGGCCCGCTTGATCTCCTCAGCGACAATATCATCGGCTTCACGCAGCAACTCCAGACGGTCGGCGGTGACTTCACCGATTATCCGGACCGCCAGGCCCGGCCCCGGGAACGGTTGGCGCCAGACTATCTCTTCCGGCAAGCCCAGCTCCTCGCCGACAGCCCGGACCTCGTCTTTGAACAACAAGCGCAACGGTTCAATAAGTTTGAACTGCATATCGAGAGGGATGCCCCCGACATTATGATGGGTCTTGATCTTGGCCGCGTCCCGGGTGCCGCTTTCGATCACATCGGGGTACAGCGTGCCCTGCACGAGCAGCTTGACATCCTGCATTTCCGAGGCGACCTCTTCAAAAACCCTGATAAACTCATGCCCGATGATCTTGCGTTTTTTCTCCGGATCTATGACGCCTTTAAGTTTGTCTAAGAATCGGTCTACCGCCTTGATGTGGATAAGATTGATGCGAAAATGCTTGCGGAAGGTATTCTCGACCTGTCCGGCTTCTTCTTTTCTCAATAAGCCGTGGTCGACAAATACGCACGTCAATTTATCCCCAATGGCTTTGTGGACTAGGAGGGCAGCCACCGCCGAATCGACACCCCCGCTCAAACCGCAAATGACCGGCTCGTCGCCGGCCTGCACTTTAATGGCCGCTACCGCGTCCTCTATCATCGACACCGACGTCCAGGTCGGCAAGCAACCGCAGCCCTCGTAAAGAAAGTTTTTTAAGATATCCATGCCTGCCGGCGTATGGACTACCTCCGGGTGAAACTGGATGCCGAAGAGACCTCTATCAGGGTCTTCCATGGCCGCAACTTTGGTGCAGGCGCTGGAGGCTGTCTTTCTGAAGCCAACAGGCACCTCGACAACGCTGTCGCGATGGCTCATCCAGACCGTCTGCTCAGGGGGGAGGGCCTTGAATAAAAGGCTTGCCGATTCCAAGGAAACGTCCGTTTGGCCATATTCGCTTAAGCCCGTATGGGCTATCTCGCCGCCCAGCGCATGGGCCATGAACTGCATGCCGTAGCAGATGCCTAATATCGGGATGCCCAGCTCGAATATCCGGGGGTCGCAAGCCGGAGCGTTATCGACATAAACGCTGGCCGGCCCACCCGAAAGAATGAGCCCCTTTGGGGCGCGCGCGACTATCTCATCTATCGGCGCATTAAAAGGGATTATTTCAGAATAGACCTTGCATTCGCGAACCCGGCGAGCAATAAGCCGGCTATATTGGGCGCCGAAATCGACGACTAATATCATCCCATGCCCACGCCCTGCTCTTGCTGCAGGACTTTGCCTTCGGTTTTTAGGGACGGCGCTACCATTAACTCCGCTTTTTGAAAAGCTTTGATATTTTCATAACCGCACGTTGCCATAGATGTACGAAGAGCGCCAAATAAGTTCAGAGTACCGTCGTTTTCGATCGCCGGCCCGGTGAGGATCTGCTTCAAGGGTAGCCGCACGCCCGCCTTGACGCGGGTGCCGCGAGGCAGTTCCGGATGGAAGGTGGCCATACCCCAATGATATCCGCGACCCGGCGCTTCCTGGGCCCGGGCGATGGGTGAGCCGATCATCACCGCGTCGGCGCCGCAAGCAATGGCTTTCGCGATATCGCCGCCGGTGCGCATCCCGCCGTCGGCTATCACCTGGACGTATTTTCCGGTTTCATCCAAATGCCTGGAGCGCGCCGCCGCCGCGTCGGCTATAGCGGTTGCCTGCGGAACCCCAAGCCCCAAGACCTGGCGTGTAGTACAAGCCGCCCCGGGCCCGACGCCGACCAGGACCCCGAAAGCCCCGGTACGCATCAGATGAAGAGCTGTGGCGTAAGAGCAGCAACCGCCGACAAAAACCGGGATATCCAGTGACGCGATGAACTGGTTCAGGTCGAGCGGTTTTACCTGACTGCTAACGTGTTCCGCGCTAACAACTGTCCCTTGGATTATCAAGATGTCCAGACCGGCATCGAGAGCGCCCTTATAATACTGCTCTACACGCTGAGGTGTGAGTGATGCTGCGGCCACAACTCCGGCGCTCTTTATCTCTCGCACCCGCTCCCCGATGAGCTCAGGCTTTATCGATTCTTTATAAACCTCTTGAAGGCCACGGGTCGCCTCCTCTTTCGAGAACGAAGCGATTTTTTCCAGTGCCTCATCGGGATTGTCATAACGGGTTTGGATGCCTTCAAGATTAAGGACCCCCAGACCGCCAAGCTTACCCAGAGCAATCGCTGTTTTTACGTCTACAACGCCGTCCATGGCCGAAGCCAGCATCGGCAATCCAAAACGCCACTCCCCTACCTGCCAAGAGATGTCGATATCTTCCGGGTCCCTTGTCCGGCGGCTGGGAACGATGGCAATATCGTCAAACCCGTAAGCCCGGCGACCGCGCTTGCCCTTGCCGATCTCGATTTCCATTTACAGCGCCCTCCACATTATTTTGAACTGAATAACAAAAAACCCAGCCTGACAACCCTTGATTAGGTGTCGGCGGGTCTTATCTCTTATGATTGACAAACAAGCCTCCAGAGGTGAACTTTTTGTCAGCTTAACATCGCGATTTTCAGGTGTCAAGAAGAGGGATTAGCGCCGGTTGCCGCTGCTTGTGGCGGCTTTTTTTGGCGGGTCGGCCTTATCGTCCGAGATGTCGTCCAGGAATTCAAGACGGTCGGCAATGCCTTCCGGCAATGAAGACATCCACTCGGTCAGCAGGGCGGGGATGAACGCGTCAACGACTTCGCTGTCAAATTGCTTTTCCCGGCCTTTTACCAGTTCAGTGATGGACTTGTTGCGATCCAAGCCTTTACGATACGGCCGATCGCTGGTCATGGCATCAAATGCATCCGCCACGGCGATGATCCGGGCATCCCTCGGAATCGATTCGCCCGCTAACCCGTCCGGATAACCGAAGCCGTCATACCGCTCATGATGTCCTCTAACGCCGGGGATAACGTTTCCCCAGGGGAAGTTGATGAGACCAAGTATCTCGGCAGCCTTCACCGGGTGCTGTTTGATCATCTCAAACTCCTCATTGGTTAAAGGACCTTCTTTGTTTAGAACACAATCGGGGACACCTATCTTTCCGATGTCATGCAAGTAAGCCGCCGCCTCAATACGCGTCAGATCTTGCGGCGGCAACCCCAGACGGCGGGCGATTGTGACTGTGTACTTAGCTACCCGCTCGGAATGACCGTGCGTATACCTGTCTTTAGCGTCAATCGCCGCGGCCAGGACCTTAATGGTATTAAAGTAGGCTTCGCGGATATTTTCGACTAAAGTAGCATTGGAAATCGCGGCCGCTATCTGGCCGGCCAGGGTCGTAAAAAACCGCAGATCATGACGGTCGAACTTAGTATTTCGTTTATTGTTGGCGTTAAAGACGCCGATGACCCGATCGTTGGCGATGAGCGGTACGCAGAGCGCGTCTTTAACATCTTTGACTCCCGGCGCCTTGGCTTTTCGCACGCCGTCTTGGATCATCAGAGGCTTGCCGGACGCGGCGACATACCCGGATATCCCTTCGCCGAGCTTGACCTGAGTATTTTTAACGGTTTCCGGATCGAGGCCTTCGGCCGCGCGGATAGCCAATTCAGTTCCGCCCGGCTCGATCAACATGATAGAGCCCGTTTCCGCGCCCATAAGATCAAGGGATTGGCGCAAGACCAGATGGAGAAGCACGTCAAGATCGTGCTCGTTGCTGACCGCCTTGCTGATTTTATATAGATTTGTTAGCTGTGAATATCTCTTGCGTAAGTCAACATATGACTTCTTTAGACTTGAGGTCATGTTGTTAAATTCCCGCGCCAGGGAACCGAGCTCATCCCCGCGGTCGGCATCGATGTGATGGTCGAGTTTCCCGTCAGCGATTTTTCTAACCCCCAATTGGAGCGCCTTCAAAGGGCTCAGAAAACCGACATTAGCCAATATGCTCAATCCGAGGGCGAAGGATCCGATCAGCAGAACCGCGAGTTGGCTTAGATGCTTGGTTTGATCTTGTCCCCCGGCCGCTTCCGAGAGAAGCCGCCCGGCCTTGGCCGCTTCGGCGCCGGCGATGCCGTCAAGTTCGCTATTTATCCGGTCCTCGATTCCATCAACTTCGCGCATTACGCGATCTCCGTCAACGGCGCTTCCAACGGCAAAGAGTTGAGCCTGGGCCTGCTGCAACTGGTCCAGTTGACGGCTGACAACATCGAATCTACGCGCAATCTCAGCATCGGATTCCCGGGTATTGAAACGGATTTTGCGCCACAGCGCTTGCCGATACTGAACGCGTTTCGCCCACAACTTGGATTCGCTCACATCGCCGGTGATAGAGAAATTACGCGCGGGGATCGAGGTCTCGGCCACAGCCTGCTTAAGAGAACCGATCAAACCTACACTTTGCGAGAGGGACGCTGCTTTGAGGCTGGTCGCATTGGACTGCGCTGAGATCTGAAAGAGAACCGCGACAGCGGAAATCGATACGGCGGCAAGCAGAAAGAAGCCGGCAAACAACCGGACCCTTAAAGTCAGAAAGCGTTTGAGATTGATAGCCACATATATTTATCGGCACGCGAAATCGGTTGCTTAAGTACAAGACATTTCTAATTAAGTTTCATAGCGCTTGTTTGCGGGAATAAGATAGCGTCCCTATTAGGACGGAGGTTGAATCATGGCAATCGTCGAAATCAGCAACAACGGCGGAATCACAATCCCAACCGACATCAGGAAGAAGTATCGGATCAAGGAGGGGAGCAGGGTCATGGTGACCGACGAAAACGGCGTCATCACCATCAGGCCGACCCTCATTGACGCGATCAAGCTGGCCAAGAGGACCTTAAAGCGCGGAGCCTGACCACTATCCCCTAAAACTTTATAGGGATTAACGAACTCTCATACGACCCGTTTGTCGGCGTTTACCCCGCCAATGCTCTCGGCGTGGATCGACCGGACCAAGACAAGCACTGCCTGATACATTTCAGGCCCTGACCGGTACATCGTTTTTTGCCAGATATTCTTTTACCTGGTGTATCGAGAGTTCGCCGAAGTGAAATAGAGACGCGGCCAAGACCGCGTCGGCGTCGGCTTCGACAATAACTTCAAGGAAGTGTTCCAACTTGCCGGCGCCTCCCGAAGCTATGACCGGGATATTAACAGCGTCTGTTATCGCTTTGGTTAAAGCGACATCATACCCGTCCTTGGTGCCGTCACGATCCATGCTGGTGAGCAATATCTCCCCGGCGCCTAATTGTTCCATCTTGATCCCCCACTCGACCGCATCGATACCGGTGGGGATGCGACCGCCGTTTACGTAGACCTCCCAGCCGCCGGATGCCGGGCGTTTCTTTGCGTCAATGGCGACCACTATGCACTGGTTGCCGAACCGGCGAGACGCCGTCCGGACTATTTCGGGGTTTTTCACCGCGGCCGAATTGATCGAGACTTTATCCGCACCGGCGGCCAGCAGGCGCCGTATATCCTCGATTGTCCGGATGCCGCCGCCGACGGTATATGGAATAAAGACTTGCTCGGCGGTCCCGCGGGCAACCTCCAAAATCGTATCGCGCTCCTGGTGCGAAGCCGTAATATCCAGAAAGACCAGTTCATCGGCATTTTCGCGGTCATAGACGCCCGCCAGAGCCACGGGGTCTCCGGCGTCGCGCAGATCGACGAAATTGATCCCTTTGACGACCCGCCCCTCGTTTACGTCGAGACAGGGGATGATCCTCTTGGTCAGCATCGGCCGGCCACCTTAAGAGCTTCGGACAACTCAAACGATCGCTCATATAAAGCGCTGCCGATGATGACACCTTCCACGCCGACGCCTTCCAAAGCCGTAAGGGCTCGAATATCCGACAGAGCCGAAACCCCGCCGGAGGCGATAACCGGGATAGCCAGGCTCTCGGCCAGTGTCCGGGTAGCCTCGAGATTGGGCCCGCGGCGCGTGCCGTCCACGGAAATATCCGTATAGATGACCCGGGCGATCCCACGGCCCTGTAGCTCGCCCGCCAGCTCCGCCGCGTTAATGTCGGTATCTTCACGCCAACCGGCCACCGCCGCTTTTCCATTTCTGGCGTCCACGCCGGCCACCAGAGCGTCCCCGAATTCAGCCACCGCTTTCGCCGCAAATTCAGGGTCGGTTATCAATGTTGTGCCCAGAACAATCCGCCTCACCCCTAAATTGAAGAGACGCCTTAAATCCGCTTCCTCCCGGGCGCCGCCCCCATATTGGACGGGAAGATCGACCCGCGCCGCTATTTTTTCAACGGCCTCCAAGTTCACCGGACGGCCGTCCTTGGCGCCGTCGAGATCGACGACGTGCAGCCACTCGGCGCCTTGCGCCTGCCAGAGCCGGGCAACTTCGCTCGGGTCATCGGCGTAAACGGTGACGGCATCGTAGCGGCCCTGATGCAGCCGGACACATTTGCCGGCGAGGATGTCGATAGCGGGAAAGACAATCACAGCGCACCAAAGTTTCTTAGGATTTGAAGACCGATGAGGCCGCTCTTTTCCGGGTGGAATTGGAAAGCCCAGACATTATCTCTTGCCACACCCGAGGCGAAGTCGCCGCCATAATCGGTTGTCGCCAAGATTACCGATGCGTCCGCCGGTTTGGCGACATACGAATGGACAAAATAGAAATCGGCCCCGTCCGGCACATTGTGGAAAAGCGGCGATTCCCGGACCTGCTTGACCTGGTTCCAACCCATATGCGGGATCTTGACATCGGCCGATATCCGCTCCACCGTGCCGGCAAAGACTCCTAAGCCCGTGTGCTCCCCGTCTTCATATGACTTTTCGAATAAGAGCTGCAGGCCCAAACAGATGCCGAGAAACGGCTTGCCGCCGGCGATGGCGTCAAGAACTGCCCGGTCAAGACCTGACTCGCGCAAATGCCCGATAGCGTCGACAAACGCGCCGACGCCCGGCAAGACAACCCCTTGAGCCCGGGCGACCGCGGCCGGTTCATCGGCAATGACGGCATCGACTCCGACTTTTTCAAAACCTTTTTGGACGCTGCGCAAATTGCCCATGCCGTAGTCGATAATGGCTATCATCTATCTATAGAGTCCCCTTAGTCGAAGGCACATCGCGGACGCGCGGATTGATGGCGACGGCTTCTCCCAGCGCGCGGGCCATGCCCTTGAAGACGGCCTCGACTATATGGTGCGAATTGCCGCCGCTCATTAATCGGACGTGCAAGGTCAAGCCGGCCTTGCCGACAAAAGCCTGCAGGAATTCCGCTGTTAAGCTGGTATCGTATTGGCCGATCATCTCAACAGGCAAATCGACTTCATAGACCAGACCCGGCCGGCCGGAAATATCGATCGCCGCCACCGCCAAAGTCTCATCCATCGGCATCAGACAATCGCCGTAACGATTGATGCCTCTTTTGTCGCCAAGGGCCTCCGTTAGCGCCGAGCCCAGACAAATCCCTATATCCTCGACCGTGTGGTGAGCGTCGACCTGAAGGTCGCCGACTGCTTTTACGGTTAAGTCGAAGAGGCCGTGCCGGGCAAAAAGTTCAAGCATATGGTCGAAGAAGGGGACGCCGGTCGATATTTCGGATTGACCGGCCCCATCGATATCCAGGGACAGTTCAATTTGCGTCTCTTTTGTCTCGCGCCTTATACTCCCGACTCTCGACATTGGACCCCCTAGCTCCTCACTTCTCACTCAATTCCCGCAGCGCCGCGATAACCGCGTTGTTTTCCGCCGGTTTACCTATCGTTATGCGCAGGCAGTCTTCCAATCCCGGCGTCCGCTCAAAATACCTCACCAGAATACTCCGCTCCAGGAGATTCCGCCAGAGGTCCCCGGCCGGGACAGCCGATTTCACCAAGATGAAGTTCGCCCGGGAAAAATAAGGGGTCAGACCGTCAATTCCGCAAATCGCATCAAAAAGACGCTGACGTTCCGCTCTTATCTCATCGATAATGCCGTCAAAACGACGCCTATTTTCCATCAGCGCGGTCGCGGCTGCTTGAGAAAACGCGTTCACATTGTACGGCAGTTTCACTTTTAAGATATCGGCCACTATTTCAGGCGCCCCCAGCAGATAGCCGACGCGCAACCCCGCCAGGGAAAACGCCTTGGAGAATGTCTTCAGCACCGCCAGGTTCGAATAAGAACGCAACAAGCCGGCAGCGGAGACGCCGCTGAATTCCCCGTAAGCCTCGTCGACCACGACCAGAAAGCCTCCGTCCAAAAGCGCCACGACCTCGGCCTCGGTCGCCAAATTACCGGTTGGGTTGTTCGGGCTGCAGACAAAGACGATGTCCGCCGCCGACCCGATGTTTTCCCGGGCTTCCCCGGGGAGAGCGAACTGTTTATCGCGGGCAAACTTAAGACAATCAGTGCCCGTCAACGCGGCCAGAATAGCATACATGACAAATGTCGGTTCGAACGTGACGGCCGTTCGACCCGGCCCGCCAAAGGCCAACAAAATCGCCATCAGCAGCTCGTCACCGCCGTTGCCGATCGCGACATTAGCCGTCTTTAAACCGTGATACGCGGCGATCGCCGCGCGCAGCTCCAGCGCCAGCGGATCGGGATAACGGTTAAACGGAATCTCCAAAGCGGCGGAAGTTATCCGCGCTTTCAGATCGGCCGGCAAGTCGTATGGGTTCTCGTTGGCTGATAAATCGATGTCTACTTCATAGTGGCCCGGGTCGTAAGTGTTGAGCTTCGCTACAGCTTCCCGGGGCCGCAATATCTCATTCATCGTCGAGCCTCAGGTTGACCGACCGGCCGTGTCCTTCAAGGCCTTCAGCGTCGGCCAGGCAGACGGCGTGTGAACCGAGCTTCATCAGACCTGCCTTGGTAAACGACAGGACACTCGACCATTTTATAAAGTCATATACGCCAAGCGGCGAGTAAAACCGGGCCGTCGAGCCGGTCGGCAGGACATGGTTTGTGCCCGCAACGTAATCGCCGACGGCCTCGGGCGTGTACGACCCCAAGAAAATGGCCCCGGCATTCCTTATCCTCGGCAACCAATCATCGGCACCCAAAGTCATTATCTCCAGGTGTTCGGGGGCGAAACGATTGATGAATTCAACCGCCAGTCCAAGAGACGCGGCCGAAAACCCCGTCTGCGGCCGCGTTTCTAGACCATCTAAGATAAATATGCGCCCGCGGTCGTCCAGCGCCCGCCTGGCTATTTTCTCCCTGCCCGCACCCTTTAGCTGCGATTCAAGAGCAATCACGACCGCTTCGGCCAAGGCTTCATCATCTGTTAGAAGAATCGCCGTTGAGAGAGGGTCGTGTTCGGCCTGGGCGATCATGTCGGCGGCGATAAAATCGGGACGCGCCTGCCCGTCGGCAACGATCACCACCTCCGTCGGCCCGGCTATCATGTCAATATCCACCGCGCCCACCACAAACTTCTTGGCGGTGGCGACATAGATGTTGCCCGGCCCGGTGATCTTATCGACGCGCTTGATAGTCGCCGTACCGTAAGCCATGGCGGCGATAGCCTGAGCGCCGCCGACCCTATATATCTCATCTATCCCGATGACGGCGGCGGCGGCCAAGGTGTACTTACTGATCTCGCCGCTCTTATCCGGG
>JAUXSL010000065.1 GCA_030679975.1 Actinomycetota bacterium | reverse complement strand
TAACGTCGTGGGCGAGGAGTCCAACCGCGTTGAATTCCAGGCCGCCAAAGAGATGACGAAAGCGCAATCATACGCCGCGTTTCTGGTGAAGTTGGCTAATGAGGGGGGCGCTCTCGACGCTGTAGATCAAGATCTTCGCTTACTTAAGACAACCATAAGCGGACACTTGAATCTTAAAAACGCGCTGACCGATGTCGGTGTGCCGATGGAGCGGAAACAAAAGGTGATCGAGGAGATATTTTCCGGCAAAGTATCAGCGGCCATCCTTAATTTTCTGACGCTCCTATCCGACCTGGGTCAGGTCAAGATGTTGCCGCAAATCGCGGAGGAATTCGCGCGCCGACTTGAAGCGGTGGAGAAAAAAGTCATCGCTGAAGTGACGACGGCTATTCCTCTGGAGCCGGAAATAACGGCGAGTATAAGCAAGCAATTGGCGGCGCTGGCCGGCCGGGAAGTGACGATCCGGTCGAAGGTTGATCCTGATATTGTCGGCGGTATAGTCGTTCGCATGGGCGGCAAGCTGCTTGACGGTAGCGTCTGCAATCAACTCGAGCGTCTGCGCCACCAAATGCTAATAGATATAAGGGGTAGATAATATGTCCATAGATGCCTCTGCGATCGACACCATCTTAAAGACTCAAATCGAGCAATTTAAGATCGAGTTCGAGGTTGTCGAAGAAGGCAGGATAGTCGAGCTTGGCGATGGTATTGCCCGTGTAAAGGGCCTACCCAGCGCTATGGCCGGCGAAATGCTTGCTTTTCCACACGGCCTGTATGGCATCGCTTTGAATCTTGAGGAAGATGAGATCGGTGCCGTGTTGGTGGGCGAGACAGCGTTGGTCAAAGAAGGCGACCCGGTTAAATTGACGGGTAAGATAATCCAAGTGCCTGTCGGGCCGGAATTGGTTGGTCGCGTGGTCGATCCTCTGGGGCAGCCGATCGATGGTAAGGGCCCGATAAACGCCGCGACTTATCGCCCGATCGAATGGAACGCGCCCGGCGTCATCGACCGGCAGCCGGTTAAGGAGCCTATGCAGACCGGCATCAAGGCTATCGACTCGATGATCCCGATCGGCCGCGGTCAGCGGGAACTGATAATCGGTGACCGCCAGACAGGCAAGACCGCCATCGCGCTCGATACGATAATCAACCAAAAAGGCGGTGATGTTACCTGCATCTATGTCGCCATCGGCCAAAAAGCCTCGACGGTCGCGCAAGTCGTCAAAGTCTTAACCGACAACGGCGCGATGGATTACACCATCGTGGTCAACGCGCCGGCCAGCGCGCCGGCGCCGCTGCAGTTTATAGCGCCTTACGCGGGTTGCGCCATGGGCGAGTATTTTACCTACAACGGCGGTCACGTTCTGTGCATATATGACGATCTGTCTAAGCATGCCACCGCCTATAGGCAAATGTCGCTACTGCTGCGGCGACCGCCGGGCCGCGAAGCTTATCCGGGCGATGTTTTTTATCTGCATTCACGCCTGCTGGAGCGGGCGGCAAAGCTCAGCGACGAGCTCGGCGCCGGTTCGTTGACGGCCTTGCCGATAATCGAGACCCAGGCCGGGGATGTTTCCGCCTACATACCGACGAACGTTATTTCAATCACCGACGGCCAGATATTCCTGGTGAGCGATTTGTTTTACGCCGGTGTACGTCCGGCCGTCAACATCGGCATCTCGGTTTCGAGGGTCGGCGGCAACGCTCAGGTTAAGGCGATGAAGCAGGTTGCGGGCCGGCTCCGCTTGGACTTGGCGCAATTCCGCGAGCTGGAAGCTTTCGCCCAATTCGGCAGCGAGCTGGATAAAGCCACTCAGGCCCAATTGGCGCGGGGCGAACGGGTCGTCGAAGTGCTGAAGCAAGGTCAATATGCGCCGGTCCCCGTCGAAGAGCAAGTCTTGGTGATTTACGCGGCCGTCAACGGCTACCTCGATGATATCGATGCCGACAAGCTAAAAGCGTTTGAAAAGGATTTTGTCCAGTATGTGAAGGGCACACACCCAGACATCATAAATGCTGTGCGAGAAGAAAAAATCCTCTCCGACGCTACCGAAAAAGCGCTGATAGCTGCGGTTGAAGAGTTTAAGAAGGGGTTGGCGCTTAGTGTCGAGCACTCGTGAGATCCGCCGGCGTATTAAAAGCGTCGACAACACCAGGCAAATAACCAGAACGATGGAGATGGTGGCGACCGCCAAGATCCGCAAAGCGCGAGACCGGATAGAATCGGCGCGACCGTATGCCATGAAAATGTTGGAGGTCCTGGCCAAAGTCGCGGCCAACGTCGAGGGCGAGCTCCATCCGCTTCTCGCGGTGCGGGAGCCGGCGAAGCGCACGGTGATAATAACTATCACCACCGACAGGGGTCTGTGCGGGGCGGCCAATGCCAACATCTTGCGCCGGACCGAGCATCTTGTTGCCGCCGAGCGCGCGGCCGGTGCCGATGTCGATATTTTCGCGGTCGGTAAGAAAGCCATCAACTATTTCCGATATATCAGCTATGACCTGTTGGATGAACGCCGTGACATCAGCGATAACCCCAAGTTCAGCGATGCCAAGTCGATCGCGGTCATATTGATAGATATGTATACGAAAGCGGCCATCGACAAGGTCGTCCTCATCTTCAACCACTTCAAATCGGCGATGGAGCAAAAGCCTACTGAGATCGTGTTTTTGCCGATTAAGAGGGACGCGGTTGAAGAAGATGACGCCCCAGGCAAAACAGGTGAATACACTTTTGAGCCCAGCGACAAGGAAGTACTGGACAGGCTTTTGCCGACCTACATAGAGGCCCTGGTCTATCGGGCGATGCTTGAATCGGCGGCCAGCGAGCACGGGGCAAGACGAACGGCGATGAAAGCCGCCACCGACAATGCCGGTGAGATGATCAGTATATTGACGCGGTCGTTTAACCGGGCGCGACAGGCCGCCATTACCCAGGAGATCGCGGAAATCGTCGGCGGTACGGAAGCGCTGGCGAAATAAGGAGAGGTGCGTAAATGAGCACGATTGTCCAAAACATAGGTCGGATAGTTCAGGTCATAGGGCCGGTTATCGACGTTGAGTTTGAACCGGATAAGATGCCGGCCATCAATAACGCCTTGAAAGTCTCAACTGAAACCGAGGCGGGCAAAATAGAGCTGATCGCCGAGGTGCAGCAGCACTTGCTGGGAAACCAGGTTCGGGCGGTAGGTATGTCCACAACCGACGGCTTGATCCGGGGCACCGAGGTCATCGATACCGGCGAGCCTATCACTATGCCGGTCGGGGAGGAAACCCTCGGGCGTATATTTAACGTGCTCGGGGAGACCGTCGATCACGGGGCGCCGGTAGTGACTAAAGAGCGCTATCCTATTCACCGCGCCGCCCCGAGCTTCGATTCTCTGACGACGACCACCGAGCTGTTCGAGACCGGCATCAAGGTCATCGACCTGCTGGCCCCCTATGTCAAGGGCGGCAAGACCGGCCTGTTCGGCGGCGCCGGGGTCGGCAAGACAGTTATTATTATGGAGCTCATCCACAACATCGCCACCAAACACGGCGGTTATTCGGTCTTCAGCGGCGTGGGCGAGCGGACCCGCGAAGGCAACGATCTCTACCTGGAAATGAAAGAGTCCGGCGTTCTTGACAAGACCGTGCTTGTCTACGGTCAGATGAATGAGCCCCCCGGCGCCAGGCTGCGTGTCGGTCTGGCCGGTCTGACCATGGCGGAATACTTCCGCGATCAGGGCCAGGATGTACTGCTTTTCATAGATAACATTTTCCGGTTCACTCAAGCCGGCTCCGAGGTCTCCGCGCTGCTGGGGCGGATGCCTTCAGCCGTTGGTTATCAACCGACCCTCGGTACGGAAATGGGCGAACTCCAGGAGCGGATCACTTCCACCAAGAAAGGGTCTATCACTTCGGTCCAGGCGATCTACGTGCCGGCGGACGACCTGACGGACCCGGCGCCGGCGACGGCGTTTACTCACTTGGACGCGACCACGGTCCTTTCTCGGCAGATATCCGAACTAGGTATCTATCCGGCGGTAGATCCGCTTGATTCGACCTCCCGGGTTCTTGACCCGCAATATGTCGGCGACGAGCACTATTCAGTTGCCACGCAGGTCCAGGAGATCCTTCAGAAATATAAGGACTTACAAGACATTATCGCGATCCTCGGGTTGGACGAACTTTCCGAAGACGACAAACTCGTCGTGCAGCGGGCCCGTAAGATACAAAGGTTTCTCTCGCAACCAATGTTTGTCGCTGAGCAGTTTACCGGTATACCCGGCGTCTATGTGACTCTGGCCGATACCATTCGTTGCTTCAAGGAGGTCGCCGAGGGCAAGCACGACGACCTGCCGGAACAGGCGTTCTACATGGTCGGCACCGTCGAGGAAGCGATGGAAAAAGCTAAAAAGATGGCCGAATGAGCGCCCGAAAACTATACTGCGAAGTGATCACACCGGAGAAGATCCTATATAAGGGCGATGTCGATATGGTGATCGCGCCCGGCACAGTTGGCGAACTCGGTATTCTGCCGCTGCACATGCCGCTTGTCACTACTCTTAAAATAGGGGAATTGCGGCTCAAGCATGACAATGGAAAGCAGGATTATATCGCCATTGACAGCGGCTATTTGGAAGTCATGGAAGATAAAGTGACCGTCCTGGCCGACGCGGCCGAATACGCATCGAAGATGGACATTGCCAAGCTTAATCAGATCAAATCCGACATCAAAGCCGGATTGGCTTCCATTCCCAAAAATAGCGAAGAGCTTTTTGAAGCCACCGCCGAACTTGAACGGATCACCAACCGCCTGACCATTGCCGAACGTCGCAAGTAGATGGACCCGTCGTTTGCCGGCTTACCTGCCTAGCGCTTTTCCCGGGCGTGTTTCTTTGGTATGCTTTTTGCGAACATAAATACAATGGAGTCCATTTTTGAATAAAATAATCGTCCGCGGCGGTAATCCGCTTGTCGGCGAGGTCAAAATCTCAGGAGCTAAGAATTCCGCCTTGAAAATAATGGCGGCGTCGATACTCACATCCGAGCCGGTCGTCATCGGCAACGTCCCTTATATTCGCGATGTTTCAGTTATGTCCGAAGTCTTGGGAGAATTGGGCCTTTCTGTCGAGCGCACCAATGGGTCCGTCACTCTCCAAGCCAAAGGGCCTATCGGGATGGAGGCGCCGTACCAGCTTGTCAGTCAGATGCGCGCTTCTATAATCGTTCTGGGGCCGCTCTTGGCGCGCCTGGGTCGGGCGCGTGTAGCGATGCCCGGCGGCTGTAACATCGGTCTTAGAAAGATAGATCTGCACATCCGGGGGCTGGAGATGCTTGGCGCTAAGATCGACGTCGGTCAAGCTTCGATTGAAGCCCGGGCCGATGTTCTGGTGGGGGCCAATATTCCGCTCGACTTCCCCAGTGTCGGGGCGACCGAGAATATAATGATGGCCGCCTGCTTAGCCAGAGGCACGACCGTGCTTGACAACGCGGCCCGCGAACCGGAAATCGTCGACCTGGCCGACTGCCTCAATCAAATGGGCGCATGTATAAGCGGGGCCGGGACATCGACGATGATAATCGAAGGTGTCGATCGTTTGCATGGCGTTTCCTTCAATATTATCCCTGACAGGATCGAGGCCGGCACGTTTTTGGTGGCCGGCGCGATAACCGGTGGCGATTTGACGGTTACATCAGTCAAGCCGGAGCAGATGGGAATGGTCCTGAAGAAACTGGAGCAAATCGGCTACAAGGTGGATGTCGGAGATAGCACAGTTAACATTAAGGGGGCGGGAGGGCCGTGTGGGATCAATATTTCGACACTGCCTCATCCGGGCTTTCCCACTGATATGCAGGCGTCTTTCATGTCTCTCTTGTCCCTGGCGGAAGGGACAAGTATCATTACCGAAAACATTTTCGAGAATCGTTTCAGTTTTGTCCAAGAGTTGAATCATCTCGGCGGGCGGGTCAATATTGAACGCCACCACGCCGTGGTCATCGGTAAAAGGACGTTTGGCGCCGGGACGGTGAAGGCGCCTGATCTCAGGGCCGGGGCGGCCCTGGTAGTGGCTGGTCTGGCGGCCGGCGGTCTGGTGGAGATAAGCGATATTCACCACATCGAGAGAGGCTATGAGAACTTCACCGGCAGGCTTCAGGTGCTGGGTGCCGATATCGAATTGGCGCCGGACGAGAGGCCTTTAGAGCTGGCGGTTAAAGAGGAAGAGGGCTATGACATACCAGATATCAGCGCCGGGCTCTAACGCGCTATCGCACTATAGGATGAGCATGGATTCAATTGAAATACAAAAAATAATCCCTCATCGACCTCCGTTTCTGCTCATCGACGAGATAGTCGAGTTACAACCGGGCAAGCGGGCTGTCGGTACGAAAAATGTCACCGCTGATGAATGGTTTTTTCAAGGACACTTTCCCGGTTATCCTATAATGCCGGGAGTGCTGATAATCGAGGCCCTGGCCCAGACCGGCGCCGTGGTCATCCTCAGCCTGCCGGAACACGCGGGGAAGATAGTGCTTTTTGCCCGTATCGACAAGGTCAAATTCAAGCGGGAGGTAAAGCCGGGGGACCGACTTTTGCTTGAGGTCGATATCACTCGTTGGCGTGGTAAAATAGGTAAAGGTCTGGCTCAAGCCACCGTAAATGGCGAGCTTGTAGCCGAAGCTGAGCTGACGTTCTCGGTCAAGTAACCGGCTGCTTGACTTTTAAATAAAACCAAGCCATAATTCGTCGAATATTTGTGTTGTCGCTTAGTCGTAGGAGTAGATGTGGTCAAGGGGCGGCAGGCTCAGCTTACTTTGGTTTTGGCGGCGCTAATAATTGTTATTGCCGTGACGATCGCCGGTTGCGCGAAACTGTCCTCACGCAGCGGAATAGATGTTCCGGACAGATCTTCGAACCATTCCTCAAAAGACAGACAAAACGTTTCGCCCAACGCTGCCAAAATCCCGGAAAAGAAGGCCGAGTCCGCGACTGAGACCATAGGTATCACTCTGTATTTTGGCGACGACCAAGGCGAGAAGCTGGTGAAGGAAGTGAGAAGCGTGCCCATGACCGAAGCGGTCGCTAAAGTCGCGGTTGAAGAGTTGATCAAAGGCCCGACTCAAGGCGGGGAGGCGACCATGCCCAAGGGCACCCGGCTCCTGGACATCAGCGTTAAAGACGGAATCGCCGATGTCAACTTATCCAAAGAGTTTGTCGATAATCATCCCGGCGGCAGTGCCGGTGAGCGATTGACAGTATATTCAGTGGTCGATACATTGACCGAGTTCAGCACGATCAAGCAAGTGCGGTTCCTGGTGGAAGGCGCTACAGTCGATACGATCGCCGGCCACATGGATGTCAGCCAACCGGTTCAAAGAGAAGAGAGCGTATTATGAGTAGAATAGCAGCTCAGACGCATAGTTGGCTTGACGTGCGGGCGCATATTTTGTATCATTCCAGTTTCAAACGCAATTGCCGGCCCTTAGGAGCATCGTATGCTTGAGACTGTAAACGTTTGGGTTGATTCTGTCGGTTTCTTGCTGGCAGCCGGAGTGACGTTGGGCTTAATCGTCCACTTTATCGCCAGCGTGCTTACCGGGAGAGTTAAAAAGAACTTCATCGACTATTACTGGGACCCCCTCGCCCATCGGATGCACGACCCCAAGCAATATCACTATAGGCAACCGTTAGGTCCGGATTTTCCCATCCCCATCCGTGTCTGGCACTGGGTCAATGTTGTTTCCTGGATGGCATTGCTCATCTCCGGTTTGTATATCCGCTATCCCTGGTTTGCCGGCGGCCGGGAGATCATGCGGTTTATTCATTATTTCTTTATGTACATTATCACAGGCAACCTGATCTTCCGCTTTATATACTTATACAAGGCCGGCAATTGGCGCGATTACTTGACTTTCGATAGGGCCGATCTTCCCTGGGTTCTTCAAGTCGCCAAGTATTACACGTTTTTGGGTCCGCCTTATGACCACTTAAAAAAGTTCAATCCGATGCAAAGGCCGGTATATCCCGGAATCTGGGCCATGCTAAGCCTTCAGGCGATAACCGGCTTTATTATGTGGCGTCCCGGCTTGGCCGGGCCGGTCGCCGGCATGTTCGGCGGGCCGGCCGATATGGCCGCCTGGATGCGCTTGATACACAATAT
>JAUXSL010000056.1 GCA_030679975.1 Actinomycetota bacterium | reverse complement strand
TGGCCGACGGCACCAGAGCGACGATGCATTCAAAGCAGCCGCAGGAGGTCATCGGGTCTTCCATCATCGTGTAGGCGTTAAAGCCCGCGATCGAACCGGCTGATTTTTCAACCACGAACTGGTCGACGCCTTCCCAGCGTCCCTTTTCCGCGTCGATCACGGCGCCCTTGGCCACAGGCTGATTGCCGCCTGTCGGGCTGATCTAGTAAGCCGCCCGGCCGTCGAGCCAGTTATAGGCGCCGCATAAACCGAGGCGCTCCGGCGAGATAACGCAGACATGCGTCGGCGCGAACGATTGGCAGAGCGTGCACGAATAAAAAGTATCGACCGATTCGTCGCTCATGCCGGCGATGCGGACGTTCCGCTGCTTGTAGACCTCGCGCGCCTCTTCCTGCAGGCGCAGGACATCTTCTTCCCTCGTGTAAATAGTCACTTGGACTTTGTCGACGATCGCGCCGTAGTCGCTCATAATCTTGGCCCGGATCATATCGCCGATATGGTGGAACTTAAAGCCCGCTTTTTGAGCATCTTTGCTGATGCGGACCCAGATGATATCGCGCTGGCCCATGTGCCAGACGCCTGTGGCGCCGTTAATGAAATAATGGAACTGGCGCTCGACGATGGGCTCGAAATCTTCCTGCATCTTGCGCCCGGCCACCTCGGCCACAATAGCCAGAGGCACGGCCGAACCTTCCTCTATCTCATCGATCTCCGGCCCGACGACTTCGATCTTGTTGTCCTCGACTTCGTTTAGTTCCTTAGCCCGGATAAGTTCGAAAGCCGGCGACTTCTGGCCGCCGAACTGAACGTACATGTTTTCCTTGCGGATGCGCTCACCCTCGAAAGCCGGCCCGTAAGCAACCGGGATAGGCACTTCCGTCACTTGGACTTTAAGGCCCCGCACCTCAACCGCTTTTTGGACGATGTCGTCGAAGCCGATGCCGGAGACGACATGCTCGTAAGTGGTGACGCCTGTCGGCAGGATTTGCGGGATATCCGTATGGGCGATCGTCGGGAAACCGTAAGAGATAGCCCCGGCCGCGGTGGCGTAATCTTCATCGCTGACATGGCTTAAAGCCAGGACAAAAGCAAAAACGCGATTCTTATTATAGGCCAGGATGCGCTGGTAATCGCCCGGCTGTACGCCGCCGAAGGCCATCGCGGCCCGGGTGGCGAAACCAAGCGAATAGATGTGGCCATAGATATCTTTGTCAAAAGGGACCAGCCGTGTCTCCCAGCCCATCTGGACATCGCCTTCGGCCAGTTGGTCGCCGAAGCTTAAGTCCGTCTTGGCGTCGGCGCCGGCGATAAAGATATAGAGGCTCTTTTCCTGAAGCTCGCGGGCGAGCTTGACGGCCGTCTCGACATCGGGCGCCTGACCGGCGATGGCCGCAAAGCCGGGCGCCGAACCGTCGACAAATTCGATGCCGCGTTCGCGCATGATAACGTCGTCGGCCGCGCCCAGCCAGATGCCGCTCGAAGGCGGCGGGCCGATAACGTACCGGATGGCCTCGATCATTTCCTCGGCGAAGAGCGTAGCGATGCCGGCGTCCAAGGTCTCGCCTAAATAGGGCAAGTGGAAAGACTCCGACGGCACCTCGGGCAGCAGCTCTTTGGCCAGCTTCAAAGTCGTTTCCATATCGGCGAGCTTTTCGATCTTATGACCGGTCAACCCGTAGATAACCGGCAGAAAATAGCCGGTATTGGGAAAATTGACCTCCTCGTTCGGCCCCTTGGCGTCGATAGCCTCTTTGAGGCGCGCCTCGGCCTTGGCGACTATAGCGTGGGCGCCTTTAATAGCGCCGGTGGCGATTATCTTAGACACTCAGTTCCCTCCTTGCTTCCATGTCGAAGAGAACCCGCTCTTTGGCGACATCGATGCCGAGAGCCTGACGTTTCTTCTGAATATGGTCCAACGTGCGCGTGACTATCTCATGCCAATCGCTGACGAACTCCAATTTGCCGCCGACTTTCGCCTCCCAGCCGGACGACATGATTTCGGTGACTTCAGTCGAAGCCTCGACCGGCGAGCCGGCCCCGCCGAATAAGACGTAGGCGCCGCTGGCCACGCAATAAGCCGCGATTTCCAGGGCTTTTTCGCAGTACCATTCCGGGCAAATACCGACAGCCGGAATTTCATCGATGTCTTCTCCGAGGCCGCCCGTGGCGACTATCTCGGATAAGATGGTCAGGATGCGGGAGTTGTCGACACACGAGCCGACGTGCAGTATCGGCGGAATGCCGACCGCCTCGCAGACCTCGCGCAGACCTTCGCCCGCCTCGGACAGTATCTCCGGCGATAACAACCCGGCTTTGGCCGCTCCGGCCGCCGCGCAACCGGTCACCAGCACCAAGACGTTGTTCTTGATCAACTCTCTGGCGATGCCGACAATTCCTTCATCGTGCATCGTGCGCGGATTGTTACAGCCGACGATAGCCGCCGCGCCCTGGATTTTGCCATTGATAATATTGTCATTGAGCGGCTTAAACGACGCTCTGAACTTGCCGCCCAGCATATAACGGATATATTCGTGCGAGAACCCGGCGATTAAATCCTGCGTCTGGGCCGGAATCTTTGTCTCGCCCCGGTTCTTGTAGTTGTCGATGGCCGCTTTGACGATACCCTTGGCGCCGGGCATCGGATCGTGATGGTCGAACTCCATATGTTCGGCCCCGGCTATCTTGGCCTTCGGCGACGTGGTGATGACCTTCGTATGATAGTTCTTGGCCACCTCCACCAGGCCCTGCATCGTGCACTGGACATCGACGACCATAACGTCGACTGCGCCCGTGATAATGGCCAACTCCTGATGGAGGAAGTTGCCCGCCGGCGGCACCCCGCGCCTCATTAAGATTTCATTTGAAGTGCAGCAGATGCCGGCCAGCTGTATTCCTTTGGCGCCCTTGGACTTGGCGTACTCGACCATTTCCGGATCGTTGACCGCCAGCACCAGCATTTCGGCGAAGGTCGGGTCGTGGCCGTGGACGATCACATTAACGTGGTCTTTCTTTAAAACCCCTAGGTTTATCTTAGACCTTAAGGGACGCGGCGTGCCGAACAAGATGTCCGACAAGTCGGTGGCGAGCATCGAGCCGCCCCAACCGCTCCCCAGCGACGTGCGCAGCGCCTGATCGAGAATGTGGTCGGCGTCCTGGTCCGTTCCCGGATGGGTGCGGTGCATCGTCTCGACGATTTCCCGGTCGACCCCGCGCGGGGTGATGCCCAACTTCTCCCACAATTCCCGGCGCTTTTTAGGCGCTCTGGAAACGTAGGTCAGCGGGCCGAACTGACGACCGAAGTTATCGAGCGCTTCCAGCGCCACTTCTTCCGCCAACTTTTCTTTCGTCTTGCCCTCGGTCGAGATGCCCATGTACCCGGCGACCTCGTGGAGCTTGATCTCGTCGGTGATCTCATAGCCCTTGGCTTCGCCCCTGGCCACAGCCAGCATGACCATAGCGATATCGCGACCGTGGTCGCTGTGGGCCGAAGCCCCGGCGGCCACATGGCGGGCCATGTTGCGGGCGGAAATGGTCGACATCGTGGCGCCGCAGACACCGGTT